>DASQFG010000214.1:0-1643 GCA_035633315.1 Nakamurella sp.
GCGACAGCACCCGGGTCCCGCCCGATTCGGTGTCGAAGGCCGCAACCGGCGGCGGTATCGGTGCCGTTCCCGGGAACGGCACGTCCCGGAACGACTCGTCGACGAGCAGCAGGGTACGCGCGGCCCTCGCGGCGACCACCAATTTCTCGCGGGTGTCGACGTCCATCAGCGCGCCGGTGGGGTTGTGGAAGTCGGGGATCAGGTAGCCGAGGCGGGGCGCTGTCTGCCGCAGGGTAGCGGTGAAAAGTTCGGCGTCCCAGGCACTTCCGCTGTCCGCGCCGGCCGGCGGGTCGGCCAGGCCGACCGGCGCTGGGATCCGCCGCTGGGCGCGCATCGCGTCCAGCGCTACCGGGTAGGTCGGGCTTTCGATCAGCACCCGGTCGCCCGGAGCGGAGAGCTCTCCCATCGCCAGGGTGAAGGCGTGCTGGGCGCCGGACGTCACGAGGATCTGTTCCGCGGTGGTCGGAACTCCGGCCGCGGCGTACCGCGCGGCGATCGCCTCCCGCAAGACAGGAAGGCCGAAGGGCAGGTAACCATCGCCGCGGAGATATCCGGGGAGTTCGGCGACGGCCGCGGCCACCGCGACGCCGAGCGGCTCTTCCGGCGCCGGCAGGCAGGCGATGGTCAAGTCGATGACGCCCATCGCGTGCGTCGAGTCAGCAGCGTTGACCAGGTCGACGGCGTCGTGATGCCACCTGACGCCGTCCTGCCACCCGAAGATCCCGCCCGCGCCGAACGATCGACGGGGGAGCTCCCGAGCGGGCGACCCGGGCGGTGCCAAGGACCGGCCGTCCCCCGACGGCAGTCGCAACCGGCTCCCCGAGCCACGCCGCGAGTCCACCCAGCCCTGATCGCGCAACAGGGCATAGGCCGCCCCGACCGTCGTTCGGGACAGCGAAAGGCCCGCCGCCAGTTCGCGTTCACTCGGCAGACCGGTGGCGACCGCCAGTCGCCCGTCAAGCACCGCGGCGCGGATCCGATCGGCCAGCACCCGGTAGGTGGGCTGGCCGCGGTCGGTGGGTGGCGGCCCGAGACGCTTGGCCAGGGTGGCAGCGGAGATGCGGGTGGTCTCACTCATACAGACCACTTTCTCGCAATTGGTACTGGAAGTCCAGACCAGTTGCCCTGAGCATGGACTCATGCGCTTGCTCGCCCCGATACCAGCCGACCGCCGTCCGCGGCGGTTCATTCAGCTGCTGGCCGGACTGCTGCTCTACGGGGCAACGATGGGCATGATGGTCCGCGGCGTGCTCGGCCTCGACCCGTGGGACGTCTTCCACCAGGGCGTCACGGCCTGGGTCAACCAGTGGATCCCGCTGTCCTACGGGGCGGTGATCACCCTGGTTTCGGTCGTCGTGCTGCTGCTGTGGATCCCGCTGCGCCAGCGGCCCGGCATCGGCACCATCGCGAACGCCGCGATCATCGGGTTCACCACCGACGCCACCCTGGCCGTGCTGCCCACCTTCACCAACCTGCCGGCCCGGATCGCGCTGATGGCGGTGGCGATCGTCGGCAACGCCGTCGCCGGTGCGCTCTACATCGGAGCCGGATTGGGGCCGGGGCCGCGGGACGGTCTGATGACCGGCCTGGTTGGCCGCGGCGTCGGTTCGATCCGGGTGGTGCGAACCACCATCGAGCTGACG
>DASQFG010000215.1:0-1707 GCA_035633315.1 Nakamurella sp.
CGGTGGCGTCAGGGTGGGTGTCAGCGACGAGGCGGCGCTGCGTGCCGCATTCGGAGAAGTATCTGCGGTCGCAGCCGTTGACGCGCTCGATGACCGTTCCACCGCAGTGCTGGTGCAACCGATGGCGCCGCCCGGCATCGAGATGATCATCGGTGCGGTCCAGCACGAACGGTTCGGTCCGGTCGTGATGGTCGGCGCCGGCGGCATTCTCGCGGACGTGATCGCCGATCGGGCATTCCGGCTCGCCCCGCTGGCTGTCGACGACGCGCACGCCATGCTGGGTGAACTCAGGACCGGACCCCTGCTGGATGGCTACCGGGGCGCCGCCGAGGTGTCCAGAGACGCTTTGTGCGAGTTGGTGGTTCGGGTGGGGGCACTGGCCGACGGCCTTCCCGACGTCGCGGAACTCGATCTCAATCCGGTGATCTGCCGAGGGCGGGACCTCGTCGTGGTCGATGCCCGGATCCGCGTGGTGGCAGCCGCCCCGAGGCCCGATCCACTGCTCCGGAGGCTGGAGTGAGCTCCGCACCCGACGTCGCCTGCTTGGTGCCGCCTTCCCGAACCGCCGTGGCGACGAGTCAGCGATAGGCCGGTAACCCGGTGAGAGCCTGTCCGATGACGAGCGTGTGGATTTCGCTGGTGCCCTCGTAGGTGAGCACGGATTCCAGGTTGTTCGCGTGCCGTAGCGGTGAGTACTCCAGCGAGATCCCGTTGGCACCAAGGATGGTGCGGCATTCGCGCGCGATCGCGAGCGCTTGGGACACGTTGTTGAGCTTGCCGACGCTGATCTGCTCGGGCCTGATCCGTCCTGCTTCCTTCAACCGACCAAGATGAATCGCCAGCAGCATGGCCGAATTCAGGGCGACCGCCATGTCCGCGAGCTTCTTCTGGGTCAATTGGAAGCCGTTGATCTTGCGGCCGAACTGGACGCGGGAATCACCGTAGCTCAGGGCCGATTGCAGGCAGTCGCGCGCCGCGCCCACCGCGCCGAACAGGATGCCGAACCGGGCCTCGCTCAGGCAGGACAGCGGTGCGCCAAGACCTTTCGCCTCCGGCAGCACGGCGGACGCCGGCAACCGCACGTCGTCGAAGGCGAGTTCGGAGGTAATCGATGCCCGCAGCGACATCTTCTGCGCGGAAGAAAGCCGCCGACCTGATGATCGATGTACTGGACCGGCAGATCGGCGCGGGCAACGTTTGCCGCCGTCATCGTCGAGCCGATCCAGGGCGAGGGCGGGTGCGTGGTGCCGGCCCCGGGTTCTTGCCGGCGGTCGCCGCGATCTGCGAGGCGCGCGGAATCCTGCTGATCGCCGACGAGGTGCAGTGCGGCATCGCCTGGACGGGTCACTGGTTCGCCAGCGAACACGAGAGGCTGCAGCCCGATCTGGTCACGACCGCCAAGGGCCTCGGCGGTGGCCTGCCGATCGCGGCACTCACCGGCCGGGCCGCACTCATGGACGCTTTTCCGGCCGGCGGTCTGGGCGGGACGTTCAGCTGCAACCCGGTGGCCTGCGAGGCCTCGCTCTGGGTGTTCGACGAGATCGAGCAGCACCGTCTGCTGGCGCGCGCCGTCGAGATCGGCGAGGTCATGCGCACTGCGTTGCTCGACCTGCAGCGCCGCCACACGGTGATCGGCGACGCGCGGGGCCGAGGCGCCATGCTGGCCATCGAGCTGGTCACCGGTGCCGGCGATCGCACCCCGGATGC
>DASQFG010000216.1:0-4126 GCA_035633315.1 Nakamurella sp.
ACCTCGTAGTCCATCGCCAGCCCGAACCCGAGCGCGAACACCAGGATCGGGATGAAGCCCTCGATCCCGCCGGTGGAGCTGAACCCCAGCAGCGATTCGCCATTGCCGTCCTGGAACACCCAGACCAGCACGCCCAGCGAGGCGCCGAGGGAGATCACGTTCATGATCAACGCCTTGATAGGTATCAGCACCGACCCGGTCATGAAGAACAGCAGCACGAACGTCGCCAGGATGACCACGGCCAGCGCGGCGGGTGCGTCCTGGGCCAGTGAATCGGTGAAGTCGACCAATCCGCCGGTCTGCCCGGTGACCCAGATCGGGTAGTCGGGCCGGTTGTCCCGGACGTTCGCGACCACCGACTTCGCCGTGTCGCTGCCCGGATCGCGGTCGGTCATGAAGACCGAGACGGTGGCGTACTGCTCGCCCACCGCCCTGGGTGGGGTGACCAGTTCCACCCCGTCGAGCGCGCGGATCTCCGCTGCCAGGCCGGCCATCTCGTCGGGGGAGGTCTGGCCGACGACATCGATGGCGGGGATGCCGGACGCCGGGTATTCCTGCGCGAGGGTGTCGAAGAACTGCCGGTCCGGTGCACCTGGCGGCAGCAGTTCGACGCCGGAGTTGCGCAGCTGCAGGTTCAGCGCCGGCGCGGCGAGCACCGCCAGCAGCAGCACCACGCCGGTCACCACCAGCCACGGCCGGCGTTGGGTGCGCCGGGCGAGCCGGGAGAAGAAGCCCTCCTCGGGCGCGACGTCGCCGAGTTTCCGGGTGAGGACTCGCAGGCCGGGCACCCGGTTGAGCACCCCCGGCCGCAGCATTCTGCCGCCCGCCATCGCGATCAGCGCGGGCACCAGGGTCAACGCCACGGCAAGTGCGACCAGCACCACGCTGACCCCGGCCGCGCCGATCGCGCGCAGGATGTTGGCCTGGAACAACAGCAGGCCGGACAGGCTGATCGCCACCGTCACGCCGGAGAACAACACGGTGCGGCCCGCGGTGCGCATGGTCATCACCAGCGCATCGGTGCGGGCGGCTTTGGTCGACCGGGTCGTGACCAGATCCAGGTGCAGCCGCAGCTCTTCCCGGTATCTGGAGACGATCAGCAGGCCGTAGTCGATGCACAGAGCCAGGCCCAGCACGGTGACCACGTTGACGACGCTTGCGTCCAGATCGATCAGGTAGGAAAAGCCCAGCAGCACGGCGAGTGCGCCGCCGATGGAGGCAAGGGCGCCGGCGATCGGCACGCCCGCCGCCAGGAACCCGCCGAACACCAGCGCCATGACCAGCAGGCTGATCGGCAACGCAATCACTTCGCCGCTGAGCAGGTCCTTCTCAACCTGGCTATTGATGGCGTCGAACACCAGCTGGCCGCCGCCGAGCTGACCGCTGGAGCCCGGGACCGCCGCCGCGATCTCGTCACCGAGCTGAAGCAGGCGCGACTGGGCGGCGTCCAGCGCGGCGTCCTGCGTCGTCTTCGACAGATCGAGCGCGAGTACCGCCGTGACCAGAAACCCGTTGCGGTCCTTGGCAATCAGCCCCGCCGCCTGCGGCGACGACGGGCCGCCCGGGATGGTGAACGGGTCGATCACCTGGGCGACGCCGTCGATGGCCAGCAGGTCGGCGCTCGCCCGGCCGATCGGGTCGGCCACGGCGGGGTCGTCCGCGGTGGCGTCGGTGACGATCAGGGTGATGGACGGACCGGTCGTGGACGCCCCATCAAGGATGATGCGTCCGTCATCCGCCTCGCCGGTGACCGAGGGCTCGCTGGCGGCCAGCCGGCCGAACAGCCCCTCGCCGGTCACCCCCAGCGCCGTGCCGAACCCGGCGATCGTCAGCAAGATCCAGATCGCGACGATGACGCCGGGTCGGTGGGCGATGAAGCGCCCGAGGGTGGCCAGCACGGGCAGATCGTGTCACGCCGGTTGTGGTGGGAACGTCATGCGGAGGGCGGGATGTTCTGGTTCAGCCGGAAGAGGTTTCCCGGGTCGTACTCGTCCTTCAGCGCGACCAGCCGGCGGTAGGTCTCCGGTGGGTAGGAGGTCCGCACGGACGTTGCGTCGCCCTCACCGGTGAAGTTCACATACGTCGCGGCGTCCGGACCCAGCGAGGTCGTCACACCCCGTGCCCACTGCACGACCTCGGAGAAGCCCTCCGCGGTCGGCGTCCGGCCGATCACTTCGACGAGGTAGTCCTGATCGCGATGCGAGAACGCCGTTGCGTCGGCAGCAACGGCGCCCACCGCGCCGCCGAGACGGTACAGGTGCACCTCGGACAGGGCGTTCGGCAGCGAGGTGAACGAGGCGAGCAGCGCTTGCATCGCGGCGTCGTCTGCGGCGGGCAGGAACGCCGATCGGAAGTAGTTGTGCATGCCCTTGGGCAACAACGGATCCAGCACCTGCTGCCAGGCAACGTACGGGCGCGCGTCAAAGATGTCGGCGACGACCGTGCCCAATGAACGGAAGGCGGCGGTGGCCGCCTCGCCGGCCTCGACGTCACCGGCCCAGCACCCGACGATTGCGACGATCGGCTTGCCGTGCGCGGACTCCGGCAGGAACGGCACCGGTGGCGCCATGGTCAGGTTGACCAGGGTGGTCAGCTCGTCCGAGGCGTTTGCGCAGGCTTCACGATATCCGCGGAGCACCTGTTCGGCCTCCTCGGCGGGGTAGAAGACCAACCCCGAGAAGACCGTCGGCCCGACCTCGTGCAGCTGGTACTCGAAGGACGTCACCACGCCAAAGTTGCCACCGCCGCCGCGCAGACCCCAGAACAGCTCGGTGTTCTCGTCCGCGCTTGCGTGTACGAACTGGCCGTCGGCGGTGACGACGTCGGCCCCGACCAGGTTGTCGCAGGTCAGCCCTTGCTTGCGCATCAGCCAGCCGACTCCCCCGCCGGTGGTCAGGCCGGCGATGCCGGTCGTCGACACCAGCCCGCCGGGCACCGCGAGCCCGAACTGCTGGGTCTCGGCGTCCAGGTCGGACCACAGGCAGCCCGCCTCGGCCGTCACCCGCCGCGCGTCCGGGTCGACCCGGACGCCCTTCATCGGCGACAGGTCGAGCACGATGCCGCCGTCGACGGTGGAGAAGCCCGGGATGGAGTGGCCGCCGCCGCGAACGGCCAGCGGCAGACCCTCGCTGCGGGCGAAGTCGACGGTGCGCATGACGTCGGCGACTCCGGCGCAGCGGACGATCAGCGCAGGCTGCCGGTCGTGCGCCGCGTTCCAGATGCTGCGGGCGGAGTCGTAGTCCTGGTCACCAGGACGGATGGCGGTGCCGCGGAGACCGCCGGCGAATTCGGCGATGGTCGCTTCGCCGATGCGGCTTGGCGGAATCTGAGTGGTAGTCATGAAAATGACGATAGAAACCGTTTCTCAATGCGATCTCAACGCGATCTCAACGCGATCTCAACTCCGATCTCAGGGCGGCCAGCCGTTGTCCGGCGACGATGCAGCCCAGCTTGTCGAGAGTTGTTGCAGCCGTTTGTATCTCGCGCTGCGCCCGGCCGTGATCGGCCAGTTCGACAGACAATTCGGCGACCATCAGATGCTGCCAGGCCGGCATCCGTCCCCACACGGCGAGCTGTTCGGCTGCTCGGGCGTACATTTCCCGCGCCGCCCGGACCTGCCCAGACAGCAGTTCGATGGCGGCCAGGATGGTCAGGGCTCCGCCGGTGCCGGCCGTGTCGCCAATGGCCTCGAACGCGGCCAGGACGCGCCGTGCCGCGTCCAGACCGGCCGTGACATCGCCCCGCTTGGCCAGCAGCAGCGCCATGTTGACCTCGGTGAGCAGCTCGCCGCGCCGGTCGCCCAGGGTCATCCGAAGGTCGCGGGCCTGACCGAGCGCGGCTTCCGCCGCGGCGAAGTCACCGCTGTCGCGGTGCAGGCATCCCAACTGGTGCAAGGCCTGCGCCCTGGCCAGGTCGTCCTTCAGCTCGGTGAAGACCTCGACCGCCTGGCCGACGGCCGCCGTGGCGGCAGCGGGATCGCCGGTCAACCGGGCCGCGTAGCCCAACGCCGCCAGCACATAGCCGTTCGCCTGCCCGACCCCGACCCGGCGGCACATCAACAGGGTCTCCTCGAAAGACGGCACCAGCCGCCCGTTCACCGGGACCAGTTGCATGCAGGGGGTGATCA
>DASQFG010000217.1:0-6274 GCA_035633315.1 Nakamurella sp.
CCGCCGGATTCCTCGTCGATCAACTCGAACGAGCCGGATACGTGGAACGAACCGCGGACCCGTCCGACGGCCGGGCCCGACTGGTTCGCATCACCCCCCGCGGCGCCCGCACCATCCCGATCAGCGCCGGGGTCATCGCCGCCATCGAGGCCGAATGGACAGCCCACGTCGGTCCTGAGCACATGGACCACCTTCGGGGAACCCTGACCGCGCTTCGAGAGATCACCGACCCCTACCGGTGAAACTCTGACGGCCAGGGAGGCGCGAAAGGTCCCTGTGCGTGCGGCCTCCCAGCTATCGACGGTGCCCGCGGGCCGCGACGGTCAGCTCCGGTCCGGCGGCGAGCAGGACGGACGGCGCGACCGGCGCCACGGCCTGGGCCAGCAGCGCACCCATCTCCGCGATGTCGCCATGACCCACCCGGCGCAGCAGATCGGCGGCCGCCACTAGTACCCAGCATGGTGCCCAGAGTCTCCGGCGCCGCCGAGACCCGCCGCATCGGATCCATCGTCGACGGCACAACCATCACCGTGGCCGAACCCATCCCGTACGTCCGAGGGAACGAAATCCGTAAGAAACGGGTCGCCATCACCTCCGAAGACCCCACCGCCAAAGCCAACCCCGAATTCGTCGCGGCAATGCACAGCCTCGCGTCCTAGCATTCCGGCTGCGCTGATCATTTGCACCGAAACCTGCCCGTTATGGGCGCTTTGCCGGTATTTTCGTCAGCGCACCCGGCGCCGAGGCCGATGTTGATCAGCTCAGCCAGCGGGCGGTCGACAGGCGCGATGCGGGATTCGGTACAACGCCGGGAAAGAGCCGCCACCGCTTCGAAGCGCCGCCACTCCAACAAAGTCGTGACCCAGTTTCGCTCATCGAGCCGGTGCGGCCAAGTGCACCCACGCCGGGACCGGCCGGAATCAGAGTGCGGCACCGTCGCCTCCTACCTGTGACAACAGCGGCGCGGCCGAGACCCCGGCGCAGTGTCCGGGCAAAACACCGCTCAGAACCGCGAGTACGTCCACAAGCGAAGGAGACGGCTCCATGACCACCCCGCGTGATGCGCTCGTCGCCATCCTCGCCTCTGCGGACCCGGGCGAGCTGATGACCTGGGCTCAGCTCGAAGACCTCGCAGCTGCAGTGCTCGCAGCAGGCTGGGTATCACCAGCCGCCACCGCTGCCCACGGCCGGCAGAGCGAACCAGCGGTGACCGACGCCAGGGCCGCTCTGCGTGCCCCACACGCCGGCCACACCAAGTTGCAGGCAGTCAGCAATGTGCTCGACCAACCACGCGCCGGTTGACAGCGAAACCACCATCCCGATCCCCGCGGGCGCTGCGTTGAGTCCGCCGGGTACACAACGTTGCCTCGAGACTACTGAGACACGCGGCTCACGGCCCGACGGCCACCGGCCGGCCAGCGGCGCACCACTGCGAGTAGGAACCCGGGTAGAGCGCAAGATCGAGCCCGATGACGGCGCCGGCCAGGACCAGCTGGCAGGCCGTGATGCCCGAACCGCAGGATGCCGCGGCACGACCGGGAGTAGCGGCGCCTCCTCCCGCGCGGACTGCGTGGGCGCCGAACACCCCGACCAGTTCGGCTGCCGGCCGGAAGAACCCGTCCGCGTCGACGAGGTCGCTGGACGGCAGGTTGATCGAACCAGGGATGTGCCCGGCCACCGGATCCAGCGGCTCCATCTCGCCGCGGAAGCGCGGCGCGGCCCGCGCGTCAAGCAGCACTCCCGAGGGGTCGGCCGCCAGCTCGGCGGCCTCGTCGATGCCGACGACCGGCATTCCGCCGGCCCGGACGGTGACCGACCCCAAAGCCCGCACCGCCGGCGGCCCGCTCGCGACCGGAAAGCCGGCGACTCTCCAGGCGGCGAATCCTCCGTCCAAGAATCGCACCTGGGTGAGTCCGGACCAACGCAGCAGCCACCAGGCCCTGGCTGCGGCCAGGCCCGGTCCACCGTCGTACACCACGACCCTCGAGTCGTCATCGATACCCGCTGCGCGCCAGGCGATCTGTAGGTCGAGCGGGTCCGGCAGGGGGTGCCGGCCGCGCTCTCCCGGTGGGCCGGCAAGTTCGCGATCCAGGTCGACGAACGCCGCGCCGGGAATGTGCGCATCGGCGTACCCGTGCGGATCGCTGCCGGCCAGCGTCCAGCGCACATCCAAGATAACCGGTGCGTGCAGCGAGGCGGAGTGCAGCTCGTCGGAGAGTTCTCGGGCAGAGACCAACCAGCGTGGGGACACCCTGCCCATTCTGCGGGGTACTCGACGGGGTCGGGCGGCAGGTCCAGGGTCGGCCTGTCGGGGACCACCCTCGCGACGCACGGCGACAGCCCCGGCGCCGGGTAGCATCATCAGGGCCAGAAGGGGACTGCCAGGGTGAACGATCTGATCGACACAACCGAGATGTACCTCCGGACGATCTTCGAACTGGAAGAGGAGGGCATCGTTCCCCTGCGTGCCCGGATCGCGGAGCGGTTGAGCCAGAGCGGTCCGACCGTCAGCCAGACGGTGGCCAGGATGCAGCGCGACGGGTTACTGGTGGTCTCCGACGATCGGCACCTGGAACTCACCGACCTCGGCCGCGAACGCGCCGTCGCCGTCATGCGCAAGCACCGGCTGGCCGAGCGACTGCTGCTGGACGTCATCGGCCTTGACTGGCAGGACGTGCACGTCGAGGCCTGCCGCTGGGAGCACGTGATGAGCGAGCAAGTGGAACAGCGACTGGTCACCCTGCTCGGCCACCCGCAGACCTCGCCCTACGGCAACCCGATCCCCGGCTTGGATCACCTGGGTGAGTCGTCCGAGGTCACCGAGACCCACCTGGACCTGATCGGGGCCGACGTCGCCGCCGGGCGCGGCGGGCGCTACGAGGTGCGCCGGATCATCGAGATCGTGCAGAACCAGCCGGTAGTGATGGACCGGCTGCACCGCGGCGGCGTGGTACCCGGTGCGGTGCTGGAATTCGTCGTGCAAGGCAACCGGCTGCTCGTGGTCGACGGATCGACGACCACCGAATTGACCCCGGATGTCGCTCACGGCATTCACGTCCGCCCGGAGTCCTGACACCGGGAGAATCAAACCCGCCCTTGCCGCGCTGTTCGCGGCCAGAAGGGTATCGCTCCTGGGGACGTTGGTCCCTGGTGCGTGTCGCCCCAGGCGGACATCATGAACCCAAGGGAGGGCACGAAAGGGTTCGGGCCGCTGTTCGGGGGGACGGCACCGGGCGCCGGCAACAAGGGCGGCGTGAGGGACGGGTTAAGGGTTGCCGTCGATAGTGATGGGGGTACAGGTGACGGACACCAAGCGACTTCCGGGGTGCACGGAGGAACTGTGGCAGTGGCAGCTGCACGCCGAGTGCCGCGGGATGGACAGCTCCGTGTTCTTCAGTCCGGACACGGAGCGGGGCCCGCGCCGGCGACGCCGCGAAGCCTCGGCCAAGGCCATCTGTGCCCAATGCCCGGTGATTGCCCAGTGCCGAGCCCATGCATTGAATGTTCAAGAGCCTTACGGGATCTGGGGCGGCATGACCGAGAACGAGCGGACCGGGCGCTTGACGCTGGCGGGTTCATCGAGCGGTGGACCACCCGGGGGCACATCCACGGTGTCCTCAGCTGCGGCAGTGCGGCCGGCAGGTGGCGCCGGCACTGGCAACGACGTTGCCCGACTGGGTAGTGGCCAAAGCACCCGGAACTGGGCGCCCCTGCGGAGATCCGTCGCGGCTCAGACGCCGACATCCTGACGCAACAGGATCTCGCGGACCTCACGGGACACCTCGTCCGGGTAACGGCCGGAGATGGTCTCGATTTCGAGCCGGTCCGCGGGGGTCACGAATGCCGCCAGCTCCGCCCGGAGCACACGCCGGCGGGCGCTGGCCGCGCTACGACGGTCTGACCCCGAGCTCTGATTCGTCGATGCGGTGTTCGTCGCAGTGTTCGTCGGTGCGGGCACCGAAACCATCAGGCGGATAGTGTATTTCGGCGGCCTGGGCATCGGGATCCAGCTGGCGGTGACCGTCGGGTGGGCGGTGATCGGCGCCAGGGTGGCGATCCCGCCTCCCGCTTCCACTACCACCGCGCCCTTTGCCATCGATACCCGACTTCGGGCCGCGGCGGAAAGCAGCCAGAGTCGGAGGAACCGGATCCGGCACGCGCCTGATGTTCCCGGCCGGCGGCTTCGCTGATACGTTTTGGTATCGGATACCGGATTGGATGAGGACGCGGGGACACGATGAGTTCGGTGATCGGCACCGCCGAACGCACTCCTGCAGCGGGGCGTGCCGCCCGGCGTGCCGGGCTGCGTCCCGATGGCACCCCGGCGCGGGTGACCAAGCGCCGCGCCGAGACCCGCAGCCGACTGCTGCAGGCGGCGACAACCCTTTTCGCGGAACGGGGATTCGGGCAGGTCAGCATCGAACAGATCTGCGGGTCCGCGGGCTACACCCGCGGGGCCTTCTACTCCAACTTCGACAGCGTCGACGAGCTGTACTTCGCGCTGTACCAGGAACGCGCGAGCATGATCGCGGAGCAGGTCGCCCAGTCGCTGACCGCCGGCGCCCCCGCCGGTTCGATACCCGCTCTGGTCGACCGGGTCGTCAGCGCGCTGATGGTGGACCGGCAGTGGATCATGATCAAGACGGATTTCCTGCTGCACGCCGCGCGCTCGCGCGAGGTGGCGGCGGTACTGGCTGCGCATCACGAGGAACTGCGGGAGGCGCTCGCCGCCCACCTGTCCACCGTGGTGGACGTCGACGGGCTGCCGCCGGCGCTGCGGACCACGGACGGGCTGGCCCGCGCGGTCGGCACCATCCACGACGGCGCCATGCTCCGCCTGCTCCTCGACCCCGACGACAAGGCTCTGCGCCGTTGGCTCCGGGTGCTGCTCATCGCCCTGCTCGACCATTCCGCGGATCGGCAAGAGGATCCCGTCCGGGCCCGGTCCGCCACCCGGGGCGGGACCCGATGACCGGCCCGATCACCACCGCCACAACGAAGGAGCACGTCGATGTGCTGATCGTCGGCGCCGGACTGTCCGGGATCGGCGCGGCCTGTCACCTGCGGCGGGAATGCCCCGATCGGTCGTTCGCGATCCTGGAGGCGCGCGGCGCCAGCGGCGGAACCTGGGACCTGTTCCGCTACCCGGGGATCCGCTCGGACTCGGACATGTTCACCCTGGGCTACTCGTTCCGGCCCTGGGCGGGAGCGAAGTCGAAGGCCGACGCACCGTCGATCCTGACCTACATCCGCGACACCGCCGCCGAGTACGGCATCGGCGGTCAGATCCGGTTCCGGCATCGGGTTGTGACCGCGCACTGGTCGAGCGCGACCGCCCGGTGGACGGTCGCCGCGCACCGCGACGACAGCGACGAGCCGGTGACGCTGACGTGCTCGTTCCTGTTCACTTGTTCCGGCTACTACCGCTACGACAAGGGTTACCGCCCAACCTTCCCCGGGGAGGAGAGTTTCGCCGGGACCATCGTGCACCCGCAGCACTGGCCGGCGGATCTGGACTACACCGGCAAGCGGGTGGTCGTCATCGGCAGCGGCGCGACCGCCGTCACGCTGGTGCCGTCGATGGCCGGCAAGGCAACACAGGTGACGATGCTGCAGCGCTCGCCGAGCTATGTCGCTGCGCTGCCCGAGATCGACCCGATCGCCACTCGGTTGCAGCGGTGGCTGTCGCCGCGGGTGGCGTACCGGTTGATCCGCTGGAAGAACGTGTTGCTCACCATGGGTAGCTATCAGCTCAGCCGGCGTCGGCCGGAGTTGATGAAGTCGATCCTGCGCCGGAATGCGGTCAGGCAACTCCCGGCCGGCTTCGACGTCGACACCCATTTCGCACCGACGTACAACCCGTGGGACCAGCGACTGTGCATCGCGCCGGACGGAGACCTGTTCCGCGCCATCCGATCCGGGACCGCCGACATCGTCACCGATCACATCGCCGAGATCACCCGTAGCGGAATCAACCTCACCTCCGGACGCCACCTGGACGCCGACATCATCATCGCGGCAACGGGTCTGACTGTGCTGGCGATCGGCGGGATCGTGCTGACCGTCGACGGGCGGGACATCACGCTGTCCGACACCCTCGCCTACAAGGGCATGATGCTCTCCGGAGTACCGAATTTCGCACTGACCGTGGGCTACACCAATGCCTCGTGGACGTTGAAGGCGGATCTGGTCGCGCACTATGTGTGCCGGTTGCTGCGGTTCATTGCGGACGGCGGCTACCAGATCGTCACCCCGATCGCCCCGGCACTGGGCC
>DASQFG010000218.1:0-4635 GCA_035633315.1 Nakamurella sp.
TGAACGCCGGTTTTCATGACCCGGCGCCGACATGTTGCGGCGCCGAGACCCGAAATCCGGCGCCGAGACCCGAAACCCGGCGCCGAGTTGCCCGCGACCGACCAGTTCCATCCGACTGTCACGTGTGAGGTCCGGGCCAAGCCTGAATCCCGCAGCCGAGTCCGGGCGATGCTGGCTCGCCGGAGGGCAGACCCTGCGATCAGCTCCGCTGCGCCCCAAGCCCTTCCATCGCCAGCGTGACCACCGCTAGGACCACCTCGTCCGCCGAGGTTCGCGCCCCGGGCCGGTACCACTGGGCGATCGAATTGACCATCCCGAACAGCAACCGGCTGACCAGCCGTGGGTCGATGTCGCCGCGGATCTCGCCGGCCTGGGAGGCCTCGGAGGCCAGCGCGGCCAACCGTGCGTCCACGGCGCGGCGCCGGGCCAGCGCGCTCCGTTCGACCTCGGTGTTGCCGCGAACCCGCAGCAGCAGGGTGACATACGGCAGCTCGGCCAGCAGGGCTTCCGCGGTGCGGCGGATCGCATCCTGCAGCCGGTCGACCGGTCGCTCGCCAGGGGTCGCCACGCCATCGAAGACCGCGGACAGCGCACCGAGAGCGCGCTCCACGGCCAGGCCCAGCAGCTCCTCCTTGCCGCTGACGTGGTGGTAGAACGCCGATTTCGTCAGACCGCTGGCCCTGGCCAGATCCTCCATGCTGGTGGCCTCGTAGCCCCGCTCGTTGAACACCGCCACGACGAGCGCCAGCAGATCGTCCCGGCTGTAGCGCGCCGGCCGCCCGCGGCCACGCGCGCTGACTTCGAGTGGCGCCGGCCCCGTTGACATGGGCATCCGCTGCCCTTCATGATTACTGAACGTTCGGTCGGTAATATGGAACCATATCCCGACGGCGGCGATCGGACACCTCGCCCGGAGAGCACTCAGGGAGGCAGTATGCACAGCGCAGTGGACGCGCCCGGTACGCCTGCCCCCGCGAGCCCGCCGGCCGCGCGGGCCGACAGCAGCGCCGATGTGCAGCAGCGCTTCGATGCGCTGATCGCCGACGACCAGCGCATCGAGCCGCGCGACTGGATGCCCGACGGGTACCGCAAGACGCTGATCCGGCAGATCGCGCAGCACGCGCACTCGGAGATCATCGGCATGCAGCCGGAGGGCAACTGGATCAGCCGCGCGCCGAGCCTGCGGCGCAAGGCCATCCTGATCGCCAAGGTGCAGGACGAGGCCGGCCACGGCCTGTACCTGTACTCCGCGGCCGAAACACTCGGCGTCGACCGCGAGGATCTGCTCGACCTGCTGCACGAGGGCAAGCAGAAATACTCCAGCATCTTCAATTACCCGACCCTGTCGTGGGCCGACATGGGCGCGATCGGCTGGCTGGTGGACGGCGCGGCGATCATGAACCAGGTGCCGTTGTGCCGTTGCTCGTACGGCCCCTACGGTCGCGCGATGGTGCGCGTGTGCAAGGAGGAGTCGTTCCATCAGCGGCAGGGATTCGAGATCCTCCACACGCTCTCGCACGGCACCCCGACACAGAAGGCGATGGCGCAGGACGCGGTGAACAGGTTCTGGTGGCCGTCGCTGATGATGTTCGGCCCGCCCGACGCCGATTCGCCGCACTCGCGGCAGTCCATGGCCTGGGGGATCAAGCGGTTCAGCAACGACGAACTCCGCCAGCGCTTCGTGGACATCTGCGTGCCGCAGGCCGAGGCGCTGGAGCTGACCCTGCCGGACCCGGATCTGAAGTGGCACGACACCAGCGGGCACTATGATTTCGGGGCCATCGACTGGTCGGAGTTGACCAGGGTGATCAAGGGCGACGGACCCTGCAACGAGCAGCGGATGCAGCGTCGCCGGTCCGCGCACGAGGACGGCGCCTGGGTCCGAGAGGCCGCGGATGCGTACGCCCGCAAGCACGAGAACCTTTCTGCCGCAGGAGTTCCGGCATGACGAACCCCGACCCGGCCCCGGCCGCGGCGGGGCGGCGGGGTTGGCCACTGTGGGAGGTCTTCGTCCGGGCCCGCCGCGGACTGTCCCACCAGCACGTCGGTAGCCTGCACGCGCCGGATGCGGCGATGGCGCTGCGCAACGCCCGTGATGTCTACACCCGCCGCGGCGAGGGGGTCTCCATCTGGGTGGTGCCCTCCTCGGCGATCACCGCGTCCAGCCCGGACGAGAAGGATCCGTTCTTCGACCCGGCGATGGACAAGGCCTACCGGCACCCGTCGTTCTACGACGTCCCGAAGGGGGTGTCGCACCTGTGACCATTCCCGACACCGTTTCTCCCAGCATCGATCTCACCCGCGCAGCGCTCACCGGATACGTGCTCGGGCTCGCGGACGACACACTCATCCTCGCCCAGCGGCTCGGCGAGTGGGTCACCCGCGCTCCGCAGATCGAGGAGGACATCGCACTGGCCAATATTGCGCTCGACCTTCTCGGGCAGGCCAGGACGCTGCTCGGCTACGCGGGCGAGGTGGAGGGCGCGGGCCGGGACGAGGACGCCCTGGCGTTCCTGCGCGACGAACGGGACTTCCGCAACGTGCAGCTGGTCGAGATCCCGAACGGCGACTTCGCCGTCACGATGGCCCGTCAGCTGATCTTCGCCGGCTACCAGTACGAGCTGTACCGGGGACTGCTCGGCTCGGCCGATCCGACGCTGGCCGGCCTGGCCGCGAAGGCCGTGAAAGAGGTTGCCTACCATCGCGATCACGCCGCTCAATGGGTGCTGCGGCTGGGCGACGGCACCGAGGAATCGCACCGGAGAATGCAGTCCGGACTGGACCGGACCTGGCCGTACGTCGACGAACTCTTCGAATCCGCGCCCGAACTCTGGATGCTCGACGGCATCGCCGTCGACCCGGCCTCGCTGCGACCGGCCTGGGATACCTTCGTCGGCACCGCCGTCGCCGAAGCGACGCTGATCACACCGCAGCCGACCTGGCGGGCCCGGGGTGGCCGATCCGGTTATCACACCGAGCATCTCGGGCACCTGCTGCCCGAGATGCAGTACCTGCACCGAGCGCACCCAGGGGCGTCGTGGTGAACGCGGGCACCCTCGAGACCGGCGGTCGGTCCGGTGACGTCACCGAGCTGGAACGGTTGCGCACCGCGGCCGGCGCGGTGCCGGATCCCGAAATTCCGGTATTGACGCTGGACGACCTGGGCATCGTCCGGGACTTGGTGCTGCACCCGGACGGCACCGTCGAGGTGACCCTCACCCCCACCTACACCGGTTGCCCGGCAACGGCTGTCATCGCCGCGGACGTCGAATCCGCGCTGCGGGGAGCCGGTGTCGCTGAGGTCACGGTACGCACCGTGCTGGCGCCGGCCTGGACGACCGACTGGATCAGCCAGGACGGCAGGCGCAAACTGCGCGAGTACGGCATCGCGCCGCCGGAGGCCTGCCGGCCGGCTCGGGTGGATCTGACCCTGACGGCCCGCTGCCCGCGGTGCGGGTCGACGAGCACCCGGGAGATCAGCCGGTTCGGTTCGACGCCATGCAAGTCATTGTGGTCGTGCCTTTCCTGTCTCGAGCCCTTCGATTCGTTCAAGGCAATGTGACGATGCAGACCGCGATGACGATGCAGACCGCGATGACGATGCAGACCGCGATGACGCAGACCGCTGCAGCCACCGATCGGGTCCAACCCGCAGGCCGGAAAGCCCACCGGCACGCGGTGTTTCACCCGCTGCGGGTCGCGGCGGTGGATCGGTTGACCGATGATGCGGTGTCGATCACCTTCGACGTACCCGAGGAACTCCGCGAAGAATTCCGCTTCGCCGCCGGCCAGCACCTGTCGGTGCGCGCAGCGCAGGTCGGTGACGACGTCCGGCGGAACTACTCGATCTGTACCGCGGCGCCCGACGGCCCGCTCCGCATCGGTGTGAAACAGCTTGCCGGTGGCCGGTTCTCCGGATACGCGGCGACCGAACTGCGCCCCGGGGACGTGCTGGACGTGATGACCCCGACCGGCAGCTTCTGCCCGCCGCTGCACGAGGCGCAGGCGAAGCGGTACGCGGCGATCGCCGCGGGATCCGGTATCACCCCGGTGCTCTCGATTCTGGCCACGGCGCTGGCGACCGAACCGCAGAGCACGGCCGCGCTGATCTACGTCAACCGGCGGGCGTCGACGATCATGTTCCTGGAGGAACTCGAGGACCTGAAAGACCGCTTCCCGGAGCGGTTTCAGCTCATGAACGTGCTCGGCGAAGAGCAGACCGATGTCGAGATGTTCTCCGGACGGCTCGATGTCGATCGGCTGTCCGCCATCCTGGACACCCTGCTGCCGGTCGACGACGTCGACGAGTGGTTGCTGTGCGGCCCGCTGGCGATGACGGACTGGGTGCGCGACCTGTTACTCGGACGTGGCGCGGCTGCGGCGAATGTGCACCGCGAACTGTTCCACGTCGGACCCACCGCCCCGCGCCGCCGCACGCCGGACCCGGCAGACCAGCGCACGTCAGCGGGCGCCTGCGCGGACGTCACCGTCATCCTGGACGGCCGATCCGTGTCCCTCGTGATGCCCAGAGACGGTGACTCGATCCTGGAGAACACCCTCCGGGTCAGGCCCGATGCGCCGTTCGCCTGCAAGAACGCCGTCTGCGGCACCTGCCGCGCGCGGGTTGTCGAGGGC
>DASQFG010000219.1:0-5659 GCA_035633315.1 Nakamurella sp.
GCTCTCCCACCAACTCGCCTGTGACTGACAACCCTGGTGAGGCCGCTGTTTCGATTCCCTTGGCCGGCCCGCCCCTTCTCCGACAGGAGCAAACGATGACCGCTACCATCCCTTCCGCCAAGAACTGGCTGTGCAAAGCCGGCCGGCACCACTGGATCGGTGTCGAAGACGACAACCCCGAGATGCGCGGCCAGGCCTACCTGCAGTGCACCAAGTGCGGCAAGCGAAAGGACCCGCCGTCCTACGGGCCGATGCCGCCCAGCGCGCTGGGCCCAGGCGTGGCGTGAGACCGAGGACGACTCGCGATGATCGGCCCGCGCCCGGTCCCTCCCGCGTCGGGGTTGATCTCCCTCGCTGTGATCGTCCTGCCCCGCGACGCCCGTGACCGCTACCGTGAGGAATTCCGCACCGAGCTGTGTGAGCTCCGCAAGCGCGCACAGATCGGCCAGGCGGCCAGTCTCCTCGCCTGTTCCCTGCAGTTGCGCCGGGCGCTACAGGAGCGTGATGTCGTGGTGACCGAGCACCCCGGGAGAGACTGGCGCTGCCGCATCGGCAGGCATTCGTATGTGTGGCGACGTGACGACAACCCGGAAATATCCGGCCGTCCCTATCACCAATGCGTTCGGTGCAATGAGCGTTTCGAACCCCACGACGAGGAGGAGGGCTTCGACGTGGAGTCCTACACGCGGAACAACACCCCATTCACGCACGGCGGCATGATGTAGCCGGCACCGCCTCCGGATTCGAGCAGAACTACGATGAAGAAATACCGATACGCCTGTGCGGCTGCGCTTCTGGCATTCGCGTCGCCCTGCCATCGTGCATCCCCGGCGTGCCGGGGCGGCAGACCCGCCTGCGCCGCGCGATGACCGGCCCTCACCCGATCGCCCCGGCTGCGGGTTTGATCGCGCTCACGGTGCTGGTCCTGCCCGGCGACGCCCGCGACCGCTACCGGGAGGAGTTCCGCACGGAGTTGGCCGAGTTGGGACCGCTCGCGCAATTCGGCCAGGCCGCGAGTTTGCTGGCCGGCTCGATCTCTTTGCGCATCGCCCTGCAGGAGCGCGACGTGGTCGCCATCGAAAAGGTCCGAAGTGGCTGGCGGTGCCGCGTGGGCCTGCACCATTACGTCGGCGTGCAGGACGACAACCCTGAGATCCGAGGGCAGGCCTACCTGAAATGCACCAGATGTGGGAAGCCCAAGGACCCACCCCGGTACGGGCCGATGCCACCGACCGTGCTCGGCGCCGCCGGGTCCTGAAGGCACAGGCCATGTCCGGTCCTCGACCCGTTGCCGTCGCGCGACCTCGCCAGCGCGAGACACGAGCCGAACCCGCGCCAATGGCCGTCCAGGCGTCACCACCACAAGGCAAAGGGAGGTGGATGTGCGCGCCCGATAGTTCGACGATTTTCCAGGCATGACCGCTATTCGTTGACGAGTTGGGGGACGGTCAGGATGGCGCTGGTGGCCCCGGTCAGTGGTGCGGTGCTGGGAACGGCGATGGTGAAGGAACCGTCCTGTTCACCGGTGCCGTGCGTGAGCGGGGTGGTGCCGTGGTCGGCATATTCCTCATCGGCGTAGCTGGCCGCGCCAAAGCCGAGGTAGCCGCCTTGGGCGTCGTAGAAGTCGGCGCGCAGTTCGAGCACGATGAGCTCGCTGACGTCGGCGGCGTTGCTGAGGGCGGCGGTGACGGCGGGATGATCCCCGGTTTGCAGGGATAGATCAGTGATCTCGAGCCGATCGGTGAACGGCCCGGACTCGACCGTGACCGTGCCCGCTACCGGTGCGGGAGCGAGCTGTTGTGGTGGCGTGCGGTTCAGTGCGGTCCTGTCCGGAGTGGGCACCACTGGACGGACCTCCGCGGTGGGCGGTGCGGACGAGCCCGGTGCGGTCACGGCTTGAGATGACGTGCATGCGGTGACGGCCGCGAACATTATCCCGGCGCCCAGGGTGGCGCGGAGGAGCGCCCGGCCGGGCGCTCCTCCGCGAGTGAACGGATGAGTCACTTGCCGCCCTTGCCGCCGAGCTTGAGCGCGGTCTTCATCAACGAGTAGATGTCGGTGTTGTCGATGGTCGTGTCGAAGGTGCCGGAGCTCGGCCCGGTGGCGTAGATCGGGACGTCGGCACCGGTGTGGTTGCCCGACAGGTAGGACAGCCACAGGCTGGCGTCGGTGCTGCCGTCGGCAATACCGGCCGCGTCGTCGGGGGTGCGAAAGGTCGCCGGGGCGAAGTTCTTCGGGTCGGCCGCACCGCTGCCGTTGATGGGCCCGGTGGAGCGGGCCGGGTCCAAGCTGCCCGCTGTGGGCCGGGTTGGGGTGCTGTTGTTGGCGGTGTTGCCGGAGTCGACGTTGGACGGCGGGGTGGTTGCCTCCGCGTTGGTGAACGAGCCCTTGCCGATGATGTTGAAGCCCGCGCATTCGTGGTCGGCGGTCACGATCACCAGGGTGTTCTCGTCCTGGGCGGCGTACGCGACGGCGATGGCCACGGCGTCGTCGAATTCCTTGTTCTCCCGCAGGGTCTGCGCGGCGTCGTTGGCGTGTGACCGCTTGTCGATCAGGGCGCCCTCGACCTGCAGGAAGAACCCTGGTTTGCGGCCCTTCCCGGCGCTGAGCAACTCGACGGCCTTCGCAGTCATTTCGACCAGCGATGGTTCCTGGGCCTGCACCGAAGTCGGGTTGTCCTCTTTGGACTTCTCCACCGTCAGGTTGCCGCGGTTGAACAACCCGATGACCTTGCGGCCCGCACCGGTGATTCCGGCGAGATCCGCCTGGGTCGGAACCTGTTGTGTGGCAGCGGTCTGGACTGCCAGCGCCGGGTCACCGAAGCTGCCGAGGACGGTGTAACCGTTGGCCTCCATGATCGCTTCGTCGTCGGGCTCAAACCGGGACAGTCCGCCGCCCAGGATGACATCGGCGGTGTTGTTCCGGGCGATCTGCTCCGCGATGACAACGTCATCGGCGCCCTGGCCGGATGGGCGCACACAGGCGGCCGCCGAGAAGTCCGGTCCCTGACAGGCTCGGGCACTGACGTGGGAGAACATCCCGGCGGGGGTGGCGTCGGTGATCTCGGCGGTGGACACGTTGCCGGTGCGTAGCCCGGCGGCCTTGGCCTCCTCCATGATCGTCACGACGCTGTTCCCGCGGGAGTCCTTGCCCAGTGCGTTGTTGTAGGTCTTCACCCCGGAGGACCACGCGGTCGCCGAGGACGCGGAGTCGGTCACCAGTTCCGGCTTGTCCCCGCCCTCCTCGACCGCGTAGGTCGTCACGGAACCGAGCGCGGGCAGCTCCTCCATATTGAGCCGGCCGGCGGCGCCGTAGTAGCGGATGCGGGTGGCGTCGACGTGAGTCTGTCCCATGCCGTCACCGATGAGCAGGATGATGTTCTTGGCCTTACCGCCCCGGTGCGAGGTCGCCAGTGCCGGTGAAACCGAGCTCAAGACCAGACTGCCGGCCACGGCGGCGACCACCACGGCTCGAAGAACGGTACGTCCGCGACGTGCCATCCGGGTTCTCCTTCGATCAAACCCACCGCACGATGCGGTGGGGCCAACCCAACCTAGGGAGGCAGCACCCAGCGCAGCGGAAACGTGCAGAATCGCTCCGGTGAACATTTCGTGCCGGACGACGGGAAGCGGCGGATTCACCTACTGATGGATGAGATCGACGTCAGTCTCGGCCTTGAGCCCGTGGACCTGTCGTTGATCGCGATAAGTGGCACGGTTTGATCGAATTGCTTGGCACACCAGACGGCGTGTTTGCGGCCGTGATGAGGGCTGAATCGAGAGGATTCGAGCCGAGGGCGGCTCGGGTCGAGGGCGGTATGGGGCTCCTCCGACATGTGGCGGTGCTGATGATCTTCCGGCCGCAGGGCCTGATCCCGGTCCGGCAGAAGCTGGTGCCGGATATTGGGGAGCGGCTGGCGGTCCTCGGCCCGCATATCCACGGCCAACGCGGCCACGATCGCGACAATGACCGCCGGTCATGGGTGGCCGCTGATCGGGTTCGGGTCCGTCTCGACCGGGTCACCGGAACGGAACGTCGGTGGTGTCGGGTCCGCGGACTCAACGGGGCGGCCGAAGGCGCCGGAATCTGCGGCATGCGGGAACGGGCCATCCTCATCGGCGCCGATCTCACCCTGAGTCCGGCCTCGGGTGACGGCGCCGCCCTACGCCTGGTGGTCCCCACCGTCATGCCGAGGACCTGTCGGGCGAAACCCGTTGCGGTCGAATGCTGTTCGCTCTTTGTTCACGACCGGGCCCTACGCTTCCGGGTGCAGCCCAGCGGAGACCCCCGACTTCGCTGGGCTGCGGCTGACCGCCGCGAGCCGGGAACGTCACCTGACCAGGACACCCCTGTGGCACGAAGGCGGGCGTGGTCGAGGAGGCCACCGCCGACTAGACGGTGGAAGCCAGAACCCCGGCGTTCGAACGCCGGGTTCTTTGAGCAAACAGGAACGATGCCCATCCCGACCCCGCGTCGGCGCCGCAACCTCGCGGCCTGGACGCCTAAGGATCGCCCGGCCCCGTCTGACCGCCGGCAGCATGTCCCGGAGATTCGGGCTGTCCGGCCTCGACGAGGCCGTCGCGTCCGGGCATTCCGTCGTTCCTGGACGACCTGGCGTCATCCCGCTCTGGCGCGCTTCTCCATCAGCCGCAGGATCAGCGGCGTGAAGATCAGCTGCATGGACAGCTCCATCTTCCCGCCTGGTACCACGATGATGTTCGGCCGGGACATGAAGGAGTCGTGCAGCATCGACAACAGGTACGAGAAATCGATGCCGCGCGGGTTGGCGAATCGGATGATCAGAAAGCTCTCATCCGCCGTCGGGATGTACCGCGCGGTGAACGGATCGGAGGTGTCCACTGTCGGCACCCGCTGGAAGTTGACGTCGGTGCGGGAGAACTGCGGGCAGATGTAGTTGACGTAATCGGGCATCCGCCGCAGGATCGTGTCGGTGACGGCCTCGCTAGAGTAACCACGAGTTGTCCTGTCCCGGTGCAACTTCTGGATCCACTCGAGGTTGATGATCGGCACCACGCCGACCAGCAGGTCGGCATGCCGGACGATGTCCACCGTCTCGGTCACTGCCGCGCCGTGCAGTCCCTCGTAGAACAGCAGGTCACTGCCCGGCTCGAGGGCCTCCCAGGGGGTGAAGGTCCCCGGTGGCTGCCCGTACGGCTGGGCCTCCCGATCGTCGTGCAGGTACTTGCGCACCTTCCCGCCGCCCGACTCCCCGTATTCCCGGAACAGCGCCTCGAGCTCCTCCAGGAGGTTCGCCTCCGGCCCGAAATGCGAGAAGTGCGAACCATCGCGGGCCTCGGCCTCGGCCATCGCGAGCTTCATCTGCTGGCGGTCGAAGCGGTGGAACGAGTCACCCTCGACCAACGCCGGGGTGATCCCCTCACGGCGGAAGATGTGTTGAAAGGTCTTGGTGACCGATGTCGTTCCGGCACCGGACGAACCGGTGACGGCGACGACCGGATGCTTGACCGACACGGCGTTTCCCTCCGGTTAGTTCGTGCGGAACAGCGAGCGAACGGTGAACAGGGACCTGTCGAAACCCGAGTCCCCGTCGGCGAACTCCGCGTGGTAGCGCTCGATGCGCTGCACCTCGCTCTTCGAGCCGAACATCAGCGGAACCCGTTGGTGCAGGCCGTCGGGC
>DASQFG010000220.1:0-1652 GCA_035633315.1 Nakamurella sp.
AGTGAGCAGTGCCTGGTGAGGTCACGCCCGACGCTGGCCAGCCTGACCGCGGCCCCGTCGAGCCGGCCCGTCGAGCCGAGGCCGACGGGCCGACCCGTCACCGCTCAGCGCGGCCCGGCCGTCCGGACTGTCCAGCAGTGCCCTCACTGCCGGTTCCCGGTCGAGCTCCGCCTGCAGCCCCGGGTCATCGATCGACACGAACCGCAGCCGCTGGCCGAGGAACCGGCCGACCCGGCGTTCGGCCAGGTGGTCGGTGATCGCCTGCCGCAGGTTGTCGTCATCATTCGGCGCAGAAACGGAAGCCGTATCGTCGTCAACAACCGCAGCTTCGGCGGTCCTGGCGTCCGCGTCCGGGCGAAGCCACCCGAGAAGTTCCAGGAAGCATCCGCGCACTGTGGTCGCCGTATAGCGAACGATGAACGGGCTCAGGGTGTTGGGTCGTGGGTCATCGAACCGGTTGGGCCCCGGTGCCCCGGTCGACCGGGGCACCGGCCGGGATCGACCGCAATACGCACCACCCCGGTGTCGGGGAGTTCGAGTTCTCGATGGGTCACGAGGCGAAGAGCGTTTCGACTGCGGCGATAGTCGCCTGCTCTGCGTCCGCGGGGGACTCGTTGGCCAACACCGTCATCGGAGCTCTGTTGCCCAGTGCCGGGTTGCTGCCGCGGAGAAACGCCGCCGCCACCGCAGGCCCGTACCTTTCCTTCACCGCATAGGTGACGCGGAACAGCGCCTGCAAACGATGCTCAAGGCACCCAGCGTCACGTGGTCCAGAACCCCACCGGCGGTTGGGACGTGAAGAAGCCAGGCAGTGAGCGGGCGTCCGCGCACGCCGATACCCAGCAGGCAGCCATCGACCGCGCCCGGCAGATCGTGCACCACGCGGGTGGCGGCGAGGTACGCATCCACGGCCGCGACGGGCGCATCCAAGACTCCGACACCATCAGGCCCGGCACCGACCCGAACCCGCCGCGGGACACGCAATAGCCGGCCGGAGCCGGTCACCCGTCGCAGGAGGCAAACAGCCGACCAGGCTTCCGGCGCCATGCCGATCAGGCGTCGGCGGCGAACGCACGGGCGGCGTCCAGCACCCGTGGACCGTCCTGCTCCAGCTCGCCGTCCCGCAGCAACCGGGCGGGAGACTGTTCGCCCAGAATCGGGTTCAACCCCTGCAACCAGGGCTGCATGATCTGCTGGTTCTGGTGGATCAACGTTTCTGGCCGTTTCCTGTCGTTGGACGACCCGAAATGGCCAGAAGTCTTGATCAGCCTTCGTCGGTGGGCGGCGGGTGACCCCGACGGGCGGCCTGCCGTTGCCCGCACCTTCGGCAGCAGCTGATTGCCGCACACGTCCAGGGTCCAAGCCGCCGCCGGGTCGCCGCCGCCGATGGACACGGTCGCGGCCGGACGACTGTCCTCCGCACCGAGCAGCACCCGGGCCCGGGAAGATTCGGCGCCAGAGCAGTTCTGCGCACACTGTCAGTTCGCTACCGCACCTTCGGCAGGTGATGCCGGTTGAACTCGTCCTGCAGGGCAGGGCGTCGGCGATTCTTTTCCCGGACGTCGACGATCCACGCCGTGCTCTCCGGTGTCAGCCCGGCCGCCTCCGCGAAGCGGTGCGCCCGCCGGATGAGCGCTGCCCCGTGGGCGTAC
>DASQFG010000221.1:0-2178 GCA_035633315.1 Nakamurella sp.
CACCCGGATCGACGCCTCGCCGTTGATGACGGGCCGCGCTTCCAAGGGCATCAGCAAGCAACTCCGGCACCACGGTTTCCACGAGATCGCAAGCCCCATGAGCTTTCTGGTGACCAAGGAAACCCATCTCGCGGAAGGGCAGGAAACCGCTGCGCGCCACTGGGGTGAGTCGCTGGCTCACGCTCTGGCGGGCTATTCCGATCCGAGCAGCGTCAATTAGCAGCGACGCTTCGCCGTTGTTCAACGGTGGATGAGGTCGTACCCGATCGTGTCGGCGGCGACGAGCACCCAGTCCAGATAGTGGGGGTCGTCGAGGGCGAAGGTGCGCGCGGGCGCCGTCGGTAACGCGTCGCCTGCGCGGCTGTACAGGGTGGCGCAAGGCTGGCCGGTGAGGCTGGGCGTATGCCACAATCCGTCCAGGTCCGGCCAGACGGTCAGAAACACCCGCGCCCAGGCGCGGGATGCGGCGCGCCGCCCGGTGTTGATCAGGTGTGAGGCACCGGCACGGAGTGGCCAGTCGCCCGTCAGATCTAGCAACCGGACGGGCCGGCGGAACCTGAAAGCGGTGGCCGCCGGGGAGCCGCTGACACAGTCGATCACCCGGGTCGTTTGGTAGACCTCCGCCAACGCGGTCGGCAACGCGGCCGCCGCGTACAGCACGCCCAGGCCCTTGTGCCGTCGTGGTGGTCCGTCCGGGTGCGGGTCGAACCGGCAGGTGCTGATCGGCCCGTACTCGCGGAATTCGTTCCAGGCCGTCACGTGCGTTCCAGTGGTGCGGCGGATCCGCCACAGCACCGTGTCGGTGTCGATCGGGTGATACTCGGGATCGGACGCGGCGAGCACCGCGGGGTCGGGTCGATCGGGCAGCTTGGGAATCACCACGGCTGGGCGACGCCACCGGCCAACTCGACGACGGGGGCAGGGTCGTGTCCGTCGGCCAGCCAGTCGCGCGCGCTGACCGGTCCGGTGCCGACGTCCAGCTCGGGTTGCACGGTGGCCATGAACCCGGTGACCACCGACCGGTGCGCCGGGCCCAGCGCGGCCAGTACCTGCCGGAGCCCGGGTAGCGGCCGGGCGTGATCGGTGAACTGCCACAGCGGGTACCGGTTGAACCGGCCATCCCGGTACGCGTACAGGTCCCCGTCGTCGCGGAGGTGCTGCACCCGGGTGCGATGCACGCCCAGCAGGAAAGCGACTGCCGCGGTGTCCAACGTCCGGGCCGCCTCCGCGATCCGCCGCGC
The DNA here is from genome assembly GCA_035633315.1 of Nakamurella sp. GTDB lineage: Bacteria > Actinomycetota > Actinomycetes > Mycobacteriales > Nakamurellaceae > Nakamurella. Next base: position 1,242 of record DASQFG010000221.1, read on the forward strand.
CGCCAACCGTTGCCCCGCAACGGCAATCGCCTCGTCGGACATCGAGATGCCGGAATGCGCGGCCATGAACGCCTCGGCGTCAGCGGGCGGGGCGCCGGCGCCGCCGTCGGTCCGCGCGGGCAGCACATCCTGCACGGCGCGCACCAGCACAGCCTCGTCGACATCGCCGTATCCGCGGTCCCGCAACACGTCCAGCACGGTCGTCATCGAAGGCACCTCCAACAGAAGCCTAGCAGTGTGCGCACATGTGCGCACATTTTAGTGAGCGGGAGCGCAGCCGACGACTCCCTCGCTGCCGGATCAGCGCCCGGCGGGCCGCACCGAGGCCAACAACAGCGCCAACTGCTGCTCGATGTACTCGTCCAGGGTGAACAGGGGTCGCAACTTCCAGTATTTCAGCGCCCACCCGTGGTCACCGATATGGATCAGCAATCCGCGAAGACCGCCGGACGGGAACGTGGCGGGGAGCGCGTCGGCCTGCGCCTGGACGTCACCAGCCGGGAATCGGCGGCCGTGCTCGCCGACGGCACCGAGAAGTTCGGCCGCACCGACATTCTCACGAACACTGCCGGCTGGGACAAGGTCGGGCCGTTCGTGGACGGTAACGAGGCCGACTGGGACCGGGTGATCGCCATCAACCTGTACGGCGTACTGAACAGCTCCAAGGCCGCGCTGCCGATCATGGTGGGTCAGGGTTACGGTTCGGTCGTGAACCTCGGCTCCGACGCCGGACCGGTCGGGTCCTCCGGCGAAGCGGCCTACTCGGCCGCCAGGGGCGGCGTCATCGCGCTGCATTTCGCGGCGACCAGGATCGGCGCGGTCAGCAACCCGTTGATCCCGATGCCGCGCGATCGCGAGGTCGGCTACTTGGTCGGGCTCAACGAGTCCGAGGTGCGACCGCCTCGCCGACCGCGCGGATCAACTTCGCCGGCGCGGC
>DASQFG010000222.1:0-2573 GCA_035633315.1 Nakamurella sp.
CGGTTGCTGAACCACTGGTCCAACGCGGTCGTCCGGGCCACCGGCCGGGAACCCAAGGACGAGGTCGCGTCGGCGTTCACCCGGGAGGAGGTCGGTGACCTGGTGTCGCAGTCGCTGGCCGAAGGCGTGCTGGACGCCGACCAGGGTCAGCGGATCAATTCGGCGCTGGAGTTCGACGTTTCTCAGGTGGATTCGGTGATGGTGCCGGCCGACGAGGTCGTGTCGGTGCCGGCCGGGGTATCTGCCGCCGAGCTCGAACGGGTCTGCGCCCGAACGGGTTTCTCCCGCTTCCCGGTTCGGCAGGACGACGGTCGGTTCTCCGGGTACCTGCACATCGGTGACGTGGTCGACATCCCGGTGGAGCGGCGGGACGAGCCGGTCCCGCAGCAGCGGATCCGGGCGTTGCCGTCGGTTTCGCCGGACACCGACCTGCGGTCCGCGCTCGACCGGATGCGCCGCATCGGCGCGCACCTGGCCGAGGTGGACGACCGGGCCGCGGCAGCTGTCGAGACGACGCCGGCGACCGGGATCGTCGACGCCGAGGTGGGGTCGGTCAGCTCGATGGGCAGCCCGGTCGACGCGCCCGGTGTCACGGCCGGTGCTGGCAGTTCAGTTGCCGGCGCCGCCGGCGGCGGCGAACCGCCTGCGGCGACCGGCCCGGACATCGCCGGCGGTACCGCCGGCAAGTTCGGGCTGCTGATGCTGGAGGACCTGCTGGAGACGTTGGTCGGGGAGATCCGGGACGCGACCCGCCGTCGACCGGAGCGCACTCAACGGCCCAATGGATCGTCCGGGGCATAGTCTTCGCCCATGCAGCGGCGGATTATGGGGATCGAAACCGAGTTCGGCATCACCTGCACTTTCCACGGCCAGCGCCGGTTGAGCCCGGACGAGGTGGCACGGTACCTGTTCCGCCGGGTGGTGTCCTGGGGGCGGTCGTCGAACGTCTTCCTGCGCAACGGTTCCCGGCTCTACCTGGATGTCGGCTCGCACCCCGAGTACGCGACGGCCGAATGTGACGAGCTGCCCACGCTGATCGCGCACGACAAGGCCGGAGAGCGCATCCTGCAGGATCTGGTGGTGGACGCAGAATCGCGGCTGGGCGAGGAGGGCATCGGCGGGGACATCTACCTGTTCAAGAACAACACCGACTCGGCGGGCAACTCCTACGGCTGCCACGAGAACTTCCTGATCGCCAGGGGTGGCGAGTTCGCCAAGATCGCCGACGGGCTGATCCCGTTCCTGGTCACCCGGCAGCTGATCGCCGGCGCCGGGAAGGTGCTGCAATCCCCGCGCGGCGCGTCGTACTGCCTGTCGCAGCGGGCCGACCACATCTGGGAGGGCGTGTCCAGCGCGACGACCCGGTCCCGGCCCATCATCAACACCCGCGATGAACCGCACGCCGACGCCGAGCGGTACCGCCGGCTGCACGTCATCGTCGGCGACTCGAACATGAGCGAGACCACCACGCTGCTCAAGGTGGGCAGCGCCGCGCTGGTGCTGGAAATGATCGAGGCCGGGGTGCCGTTGCGGGACTTCACCTTCGAGAACCCCATCCGGGCGATCCGGGAGATCTCGCACGACATCACCGGCCGCCGGCCGGTCCGGCTGGCCGGCGGTGGCGAGATCTCCGCGCTGGACGCACAGATCGATTTCCACGAACGGGCCGTGGAGTTCGTCGGCCGCCGTGGCACCGACCCGGTGACCGAACAGGTGCTGGACCTGTGGGGCCGGACGCTGAAGGCGGTGCAGTCCCAGGACCTGTCCGGGGTGGACACCGAGATCGACTGGGTGATCAAGAAGAAGCTGATCGACGCGTACGCGGCGCGGTCCGGGCTGGACATGACCCACCCCCGCATCGCGCAGATCGACCTGACCTACCACGACGTGCGGACCGGTCGGGGGCTGCACTCCCTGCTGGTGGCCAAGGGCCGCGCCGCGCGGGTGGTCACCGAGGACCAGATCATCGAGGCCACCACGGTGCCACCGCAGACGACGAGGGCCAGGCTCCGCGGGGAGTTCGTGGCGGCTGCCCAGGACGCCGGCCGCGACTACACCGTGGACTGGGTGCACCTCAAACTCAACGACCAGGCCCAGCGCACCGTGCTGCTCAAGGACCCGTTCCGGGCCACCGACGACCGGGTGACCAGGCTGATCGAGGCCATGTAGCCGGTTCGGGTTCCGGACGCACCCGGCGCCCTGACCTGCGGTTCGACGGATCGGCCGCTGCGATATGACAGGCTGGGCGGCGTGGCGACGGCGAAGGCGGAACGGCTGCTGAACCTGGTGATCGCCCTGGTCAACTCCCCGCGGTACCGATCCGCGGCATGGATCAGGGACAAGGTCGCCGGGTACGCCGACGCGCCCTCGGACGAGGCATTCTTCCGCACCTTCGAGCGCGACAAGCAGGAACTGCGCGAGCTGGGCATTCCGCTGCAGACCGCGTCGACCGGGGAGGACGGCTACCGCATCCCGCCGGTCGAGTTCGCGCTGCCGCAGCTGTCGTTCACCCCGGCGGAGACGGCCGCGTTGGCGCTGGCCGGCCGGTTGTGGGAGACCACCGCGCTGGACAG
>DASQFG010000223.1:0-5384 GCA_035633315.1 Nakamurella sp.
CGGCGCGTCCTGCTGGCCAGTCCCCGCGGGTATTGCGCCGGGGTGGACCGCGCCGTGGTGACCGTCGAGAAGGCGCTGGAGCAGTACGGGCCACCGGTCTACGTGCGCAAACAGATCGTGCACAACAAGCACGTCGTCGCCGGACTGCAGGCCCGCGGAGCGATCTTCGTCGAGGAGACCGACGAGGTACCCGAGGGCGCGCTGGTCGTCTTCTCGGCCCATGGGGTATCGCCCGCGGTGCACCAGCAGGCGGCCGAGCGGCAGCTGCGAGTGATCGACGCCACCTGCCCGTTGGTCACCAAAGTGCACAAGGAGGCCAAGCGGTTCGCCGCGGAGGACTACGACATCCTGCTGATCGGTCATCGCGGGCACGAAGAGGTGGAGGGCACCCACGGCGAGGCGCCGGAGTCGATCCAGCTCATCAATGACCAGGCCGACGTGGAGAACGTCCAGGTCCGCGACCCGGAGAAGGTGATCTGGCTGTCGCAGACGACCCTGTCGGTGGACGAGACGCTGGACACCGTGGACCTGCTCCGCCAGCGCTTCCCGTTGATGGTCGCGCCGCCGAGCGACGACATCTGTTACGCCACCCAGAACCGCCAGGAGGTGGTCAAGCAGATCGCCGACCAGTGCGGGCTGGTCATCGTGGTCGGCTCACGCAATTCGTCCAATTCCGTGCGACTGGTCGAGGTTGCGCTTGAGGCGGGTGCCGGGGCGTCGTACCTGGTGGACGAAGCGAGCGAGATCCGCGACAAGTGGCTGGACGGCGTCTACGTCGTCGGGGTGACCAGCGGCGCGTCGGTTCCGGACGACCTGGTGACGGGCGTGCTCGACCACCTGGCCGAGCGCGGCTTCCCCGACGTCGAGGTGTACACCGCGGCGACCGAGACCCTGACCTTCTCGCTGCCCAAGGAACTCCGCCGGGATCTGCGCCCCGCCGGACGCTGAACCGCCTGCGGCGCAGGAGTTTTCAGCCAGCCAATGCTACGGCACTGCGCCCTACCCGCGCAGGGTACGAAGGATCCTGGCCAGCTCGTCGCGGTCGGCGTCGCTGAGCGCCCCGAAGAACCGTTCCGCGTCTGCGTCCCGCGCCGCGCGTATCGCGGTGCCCGCCCGACGTCCCTCCTCGGTGAGGGAGACCAGCATGGCCCGGCGATCGTGCGGGTCCGGACTGCGCTGGATCAGCCCGCGCTGCTGCAGTCCGTCCACGACGTCCGTGGTCGACCGCGGTGCAATGTGCAGGTGATCGGAAAGTTCCGACAACCGCACTGCCTGGTGCTGCATCAGCACGCTCAGCGCCCGGGAATGCGACGGCGCGATATCCCACGGAGCCAGCGCCTCCCGCGATGAGTGCCGTAGCCGCCGGGCCACCGACCAGAACAATTCCGACAGCCTCTCGGTATCCGACAGCCTCTCGGTATCCGACGGCGTCTCGGTGTCGGGCCGCGTCTCGGTGTTTGTCGGCGTCTCGGCCTCGGTCTGCGCGATCTCCTTCAGGCCACCCGTCGCGCCGCACGCACCTGCCCCGGCGTCGCCGGCCGGGACGCCGGGCGCGTTGGCGTCCTCGATCACGGGAATAGTGTACGCCGATTTGCTGTTGTAGCCTCATAGTGAGGTTACCTCATTAAGAATGCTCCTTCTTCGCGGTCCTTCTTCGCGATCCTTCAGAGAGGGGTGGTTCCCAGTGGAACCCATAGAAGCCCACCAAGGCAGATCTTCAGGCTCGGGCGGCCGTCGTGGCCCGTCCGAGGTCACCGCCGCCGAGAAGACCCAGGCCCGCGAGGTCTCCCTGCGTCGGATCGGGCGGCTGTTCCGCGGTTACCGTTGGCCGTTGACCATCGTCACCGCCATCATCGTCGCGTCGTCCGTCGTCGCGATGGCCTCGCCGTTCCTGCTCCGTGCGGTCATCGATCAGGCGCTCCCGCAGCAGAATCTGACGCTGCTGGTCTGGCTGGTCGTCGGCATGCTCGCCGTCGCGGCCATCACCGCCGCTCTCGGCGTCATCCAGACCTGGATCAGCACCAACGTCGGCCAGCAGGTCATGCACTGGCTGCGCACCGATGTCTTTGCGCATTTGCAGCGCCAGTCGATCGCGTTCTTCACCCATGCCCGCACCGGCGAGGTGCAGTCCCGCATCACCAACGACATCGGCGGCATGCAGTCCGTCGTCACGTCGACCGCCACGTCGGTGGCCTCGAACCTCACCACCACTGTCGCGACCGCGGTGGCGATGGCCGTGCTGTCCTGGCGGCTCTCGCTGATCTCGCTCGTCGTCATGCCGCCGGCGATCTATCTCACCCGCAAGGTGGCCCGGATGCGCCGGGAGATCACCGCGCAGCGGCAACGCGAGCTGGCCGACCTCAACGTGACCATCGAGGAGGGTCTGTCGATCAGCGGCGTGCAGCTGAGCAAGACCATGGGCACCGGCCCTTCTCTGGTCGAGCGGTTCACGTCATCGTCCTCGCGGCTGATCGACCTGGAGCTTCGATCGGAACTCGCCGGCCGCTGGCGGATGGCGTCGATGAGCGTCATCTTCGCCGCGATCCCGGCGGTCATCTACCTGAGCGCGGGTCTGCCCGTCACCGCGGGAGCGATGACCATCGGCACCCTGATCGCGTTCACCGCCCTGCAGGCCGCACTGTTCCGGCCGCTGATGGGGCTGCTCAATGTCGGTGTCTCGCTGACCAGCTCGCTGGCGTTGTTCGCCAGGATCTTCGAGTACCTCGACCTCCCGGTGGACATCGACGACCCCGCCGATCCGGCTGATCTCGATCCCCAGCAGATCTCCGGTCACGTCCGGTTCGAGGACGTCACCTTCGCCTATCAGGGCAGCGACACCGCGGCCGTGGCCGGCGTCAATCTCGATGTCCCGCCCGGAACGACGCTGGCCCTGGTCGGCGAAACCGGTTCGGGGAAAAGCACTCTCGCCTCCCTGGTGGCCCGCCTGCACGACCCGACGGGCGGTCGGGTGACCATCGACGGGATCGATCTGCGGGAGATGAAACTGGCCGACCTGTCCGACATCGTCGGTGTGGTGAGTCAGGAAACCTACCTGCTGCACACCACGGTCCGGGAGAACCTCCGGTACGCCCGGCCCGATGCCACTGACGAGGAGATCGAGGCCGCGGCGCGCGCCGCACAGGTGCACGAGCTGATCGCCGGCCTGCCCGAGGGCTACGACACGATGGTCGGCTCGCGCGGACACCGGTTCTCCGGCGGCGAGAAACAGCGGATCGCCATTGCCCGCACGCTGCTGCGCAACCCGCGGGTGCTCGTGCTGGACGAGGCGACCAGCGCACTGGACAACGAAACCGAACGCGCAGTGCAGCAGGCCTTCGACACCTTGGCCCGCGGTCGTACCACCATCACCATCGCGCACCGCCTGTCCACCGTGCATGACGCAGATCAGATCGCCGTGCTGGACCAGGGACGGGTCGTGGAGTCAGGCACCCACCAGACGCTGCTCGACCAGTATGGTCGCTACGCCGCGTTGGCGGCGTGATCGCGCGAGTTGCGCAGCGGCTGCGCCACGATGCGGATCAGCCCGATGATCACGGCCAGCGCCGTGCCGATGGCCATCGTGGGGAAGCTGCCGATGATTTTCAGCGCGGTCCCGTACAGCCCACCGGCATTGGTGAACAGCCAGCCGCCAACCACGATGCCGAAGACCAGCACCAGCGGCGGCTGGATCATTGCGGTGAAGATCGACGCGCGCCGGACCAGCAGGGCCGCGAGCACGACACCGAGGTAGAACCCGATCCGCAGCCCCCAGCTCAGCGCGCCCGTGGTCAGGCCGTCGACTGCCGTGCCTGCGAACGTGAGCCCGACCGTGAGCAGCACCACCGCCCACGACGGCCAGCCACGCACACTGGTCAGCACGGAGCTGTCGGCTAGCGACAAGTGGGTCGCACTTTTCGTCGTCACCGGTCAACGGTAGCGTCCCTGGGCCATCCAGCGGCCCTGACGATCGGCGTGACCTGCGCAGGAGCACCTTCCGGTGGATCACGCGGCCGGCTTCCCTGCCGCTCGCCGTCACCGTCCTTGCCGGGATCTGCACCCCTCTCTGCCGCGAAGTCCGTTCTGTTGTCTGTTGTGAAGTCCCGTGAGAAGTCCGATGTGAAGTCAGTCGGGAAGTCAGCGGCCTGGGGCCGCCGGGGCATCACGTCGACCGGTTCGGGCGCCGGCAATTCGTCGGTGGTCACGCCGAGGTCGGCGAATCGCCGGGCGGTGACCAGTACCCGGGTTTCTACGGACCGGACCGTCTGGTTGTACGAGATGACCGCCCGTTCCAGTCCCGCGCCGAGCCTGCTGAGGTGACCGCCGACGGTTGCCAGCCGGCCGTGCAGCTCGCGGCCGAGCGCGTGCACCTCGGCGGCGGAAGCGGACAGCTGCTCCTGACGCCAGGTGAAGGCCACGGTCCGCAGCAACGCGATCAGCGAGGTCGGGGTCGCGATGACCACGTGCCGGCCGAAGGCATGGTCGGCGAGCCCCGGATCGACCGCCAGCGCGGCATCGATCAACGGTTCGCCCGGCACGAACATCACCACGAACTCCGGCGCGGGCTGGAAATGCCGCCAGTAGGACTTTGCGGCCAGCGCGTCCACGTGCGCGCGGACCGCCCTGGCATGCGCCGCCATCAACGCCGCTCGCCGGCGGTCGTCGGGGCTGTCCAGTGCCTCGAGCCAGGCGGCGAACGGCACCTTCGCGTCGACGACGATGCTGCGGCCGCCGGAGAGTCGCACCACCATGTCCGGTCGCACCCCGCGCCCGTCCACCGCCCGATCGTGGGCGCTGACCTGGGTGTCGAAGTCGCAGTGTTCGACCATGCCGGCCAGCTCGACGACCCGCTGCAACTGCACCTCACCCCATCGCCCGCGGACCTGCGGCGCCCGCAGCGCGCCGACCAGCGAGCGGGTCTGGCTGCCGAGCTCGGTCGACGCCCGGTGCAGGGCGGCCACCTGTTCCCGCAGGCCGGCGTAGGCGCCGACGCGGTCCCGTTCCACCTCCTGCAGCCGGTTCTCGACCCGCCGCAGCGCATCGGACGCCGGGCCGATCAGTGCCGCCATCTCGGCCGATGGCCGGTCGGCGCGCGGGGCCGACCGGCCGATCACCAGGCCGACGACCAGCCCGACCACCAGCAGCAACGCACCGATCAGCAGGGCCGTGGAATCCATGCCGTCAGCATGACCTGCCACCCCGACAGTCCCCGGGAGGAACAGGCGGTCAGCAGCCGAAAACGCCGCGGAGGTAGGTGCGGACGACCCGCGCGAGCTCCGTGACGCTCTCCGCCGTGACGCTCTCCGCCGTGACGGTCTCCGCCGTGACGGTCTCCGCGTGACGGTCTCCGCCGTGACGGTCTCCGCGTGACGGTCTCCGCCGTGACG
>DASQFG010000224.1:0-6379 GCA_035633315.1 Nakamurella sp.
GCCGAAGCCGACCACGACAGTCGTGACCAGTAACAGAACTCCGTCCGCCAATCTCGGGCAGAGCATCACGTTCACTGCCACGGTCAAGCCGACCACCGGTGCGTCCATTCCGACGGGCACTGTGCAATTCACCATCGACGGCACCAACGCAGGTGCCGCGGTGACCCTGGGAGCGTTGCCATTCAACTTATTCCCGGGTACTGCTACGTACAGGACCTCGTCTCTCGCGGCGGGAAGTCATGACGTGGTCGCCCAGTACACCAGCAACACGGGCGGTTTCTTGCCGAGCACCAGTGCCACGCTCGTCCAGGTGGTGACGATGGCGGCTTCCACGACCGTCGTCACCAGTTCGGCCAGTCCATCGGTCGTCGGCCAGTCCGTCACCTACACGGCTCAGGTCACTCCGGTGGCGGCCACCGGTACGGTGACCTTCACGGTCGACGGAACCGCCGTGGGAGGCACCAAGACCCTGGACGCGACAGGTCGCGCGACTCTGCCGAGCAACGTCTACACGGCGACGGGCCCCCATACAGTGGTGGCCACCTACGGTGGCTCGGCGACCTATCAGGGCAGCTCGAACACCGCGTTCACCCAAACGGTGAACAAGGCGTCGACCAGGTCAACCGTCACCAGCAGCAGGCTGACCGCCACCCGGAACACCCCCGTGACCTTCACCGCCACGGTGACCTCGACGGCACCGGGGTCGGGAACACCGCAGGGCACGGCGCGGTTCCGGATCGACGGGACACTGGGCGCGCCCGTCGACCTGAACGCCGGTGGGGTGGCGACGTTGACCACCAGTTCGCTGTCTGTCGGCTCGCACACGGTTGCGGTGGTGTATGCGGGTAACCCCAGCTATCTCACCAGCACCAGCGGCAACATCGTTCAGCGGATCCAGTGAGAGGCGGGCACGCCCGACGGTAGGCAACCCTCACACGGAGGGACGGGGAGCACCTCAGGCTCCTCCCCGTCCCTCCGCATCATTGACCGATCGGCGGTCGCTTCGGCGCTTGAAGCCTCCGCCAAACGGGTCTAACGCCACCAATGCCTCAAGCAATGACGACAAAACGCGAACTATCACGTTCCTTTGAGATAGAATTTGAGCAGGTGAACCCGCTCAGACGGGCTCCCGGGCGGAGCGCAAATGCTCGACATTTTCCGCGTCCTGGTGGTCGAGGACGACCCCGACGTGGCCGAGTACCTGCGGTTGGTGCTCGTGAAGAAGGCCGGCATGCGGGTCGACGTGGCGGCTGACATCGAGAGTGCCACGGATATTCTGCGCCGTTTCGAGATCGACGTGCTGCTGACCGATATCGAACTTCCGGGATGCTCCGGACTCGATTTGGCGACCCGCGCGCGCGACCTCGTGCCGTTGATCCCGATCGCGGTCATGACGGCCCACACCTCGGCGGACTACGCGGTGGCTGCCCGGCGCAGCTACGCCGACGAGTTTCTGGTCAAGCCCATTCGGGCCGCGACACTGGTCTCGACCATCACCCTTCTGGCGCAGCAGGGGCGGGAGCGGCACAGCGCGGCGGACAGCGGCAGGCCGAGCGCCGAGGTGTTCGGGTGAGCAGCGGCGGGACCGGGACCAAGGATCGGGCACCCGTCCCGACTGTGCTGATCGTCGACGACGAACCCGACCAGTTGGGCCTGCTGACGACGTACTTCCACCGGGCCGGTTGCACCGTCATCGGCCTGGCCGACGCTGAGCAGGCGTTGGCGTTGCCCCGGGATGTCGAGCTGGACCTGATGGTGTTGGACCTTCGGCTGCCGGGCATGGACGGGTGGGAGCTGACCAGCCGGCTGCGGGCCCGCTATCCCCGATGCCCGATCGCCATCACCTCGGTGCTGGACGTCGAGGACTATCCGGACGCCGAAGGCGCGTTGCCGAAACCGGTCACCAAGGCGCATATCCAGCAACTCCTGTCATCGACGATCAGGCGCTGGGAACTGTGAACGGGGAACTGTGACCGAAGGACCGGTGGTGGTGATCGCCGACGACGATGCCGACATCCGGCACCTGGTCGGCGTGGCTGTCCGGCGGGCCGGGGCGAAGATCGGGGCCAGCGTCGCTGACGGTGCGGCCGCCTGGCAGGCGATCCGGGACATCGAGCCGGATCTGGCGATCCTGGACGTCGCGATGCCGAGGATGAGCGGCCTGCAGGTGTGCCGCTCGGTGCGGGCCCATCCCGGCAGCGCGGGCACCAGGGTGCTGTTGCTGTCCGCCGCCGTGCACCCGACGGCGATCGAAGCCGGGCTCGCCGCGGGCGCGGATCTGTACAGTCACAAGCCGTTCAGCCCCCGGTCGCTGGCAACGCAAATCAAGGATCTGCTGGCATCGCAGGTCACCAGGTGATGGACATCGCCGGTGCCTTGCCCGCGCCCCGTCGGGCCCACCGGAGCGACTCGGTCGGGTCATTCGTCCGCCACTTCGCGCGTGATCCGAACTCGGTGCTGGAGCGCCAGCTGTGCATGGCCGGCACCTACCTGCTCTCCCAGTTGTTGTTCCTGGTTCCGGGAGTCTCCGCGATCTATCTGAAGCCGGTGCTGGCCGGGGGTGCGCTGATGGGCGCGGCCACGGTCGGCGCGTATTTCCTGCGCTCCCCGGACGTCCCGTCCAGGGCCGCCATGGTGATCCCGCTGGTAGACATCCTGGCCGTCGGTCTGTTGCGGGCCGGCACCGGCGGCGTGGGATCGATTTTCACCTTCATGCTGGTGCTGCCGGTGATCTCACTCGGGGTCGAGCCGGGCCGGCTGCCGATGGTGATCGGCGGGCCCGTCACGATCATGGCGCTGCTGCTCCCGGTCGCCTATGACCCCACCCAGATCGGCGACGGCCAGTGGAGCCGTATCATCTTCGGGCCGCTGATCCTGGGACTGACCTGCCTGTCGGTCAACGAGATGGCCAGGCGGCTGCGATCCCGGGTCCACGCGGTGCAACGGCTGCGGCGCGAGCAGGAGCGACTATTCGACGAGGCCAGGGACAACGCGGACGCCAGCGCCGCGACGTCGGCGCTGCTGCGCGAGTCGACCAACGAGCTGGTCAGCGTGATCGATGCCGTCACCGAGCAGGCGATCGTCGGAACCGACCGGGCCGGACGGGTGGACGTCTTCAACACCGGCGCACAGAAAATGCTCGGCGTCGCGGCGCACGACGCGATCGGCCGATCCATCGCCAGGTTCGACGGGTTCGACGAGCTGACCGGTTCGTTGGAGAAGTTCCTCACCGAGGTGCGGTCCGGCGTTCCCCAGGTCAGGGACTGGACCTACACCACCCGCGACGGCAGCGAGCTGAGCATCAAGGTCGCGGTGACGGCAAGGCGGGACGCGGCCGGGGACGTCGACGGGTTCCTGTTCGTCGGCACGGACGTGACCGCTGATCGCGAGCACGCGCGGATGAAAGATCAGTTCGTCAACCTCATCTCGCACGAACTGCGCACCCCGTTGAGTTCGATCCTGGGCTATCTGGAGCTGCTCGAGGACGACGAGGAGACTCCGTTGACGGCCGAGCAGGCCCAGTACGTCGGGACCATCGAGCGCAACGCCAATCGGTTGCTGCGGCTGGTGTCGGACCTGCTGTTCACCGCGCAGGTGGAATCAGGCCGGTTCCAGGTACAGGAGCAGGCGGTTGACCTACAGACCGTGGTGGCGGCGTCCGTCGAGAGCGCGAGCCCGGTGGCCGCCGGGCGGGGGGTGACCCTGCGGATGGCCGCCTGCGACGAACCGGTGTTCGTCAGCGGCGACCCGATGCGGCTCGGTCAGGCCGTGGACAACCTTGTCTCCAACGCGGTCAAGTTCACCCCCTCCGGCGGTCGCGTGGCGGTCACCCTCGGGACCGACGGAGGCGACAACGCGCGGGCGCTGATCTCGGTCAGCGACACCGGGGTGGGCATTCCCGCCGATGAGGTTGACCGCTTGTTCTCCCGGTTCTTCCGCGCATCCACCGCTAGTGCGAACGCGATACCCGGTGTGGGACTGGGACTGTCGATCACCCGGGCGATCGCGGTCGCGCACCGCGGGCAGATCCGGGTGGCCAGCACCGTCGGTGCGGGCACCACGTTCACGCTGGATATCCCGCAGGTCGCGGCACCGCTGGCGGGGGTGCCGGCCGGGCTGCCCGCCGCGCTGTCGGCGACTGTGCGCGCCGGCTGATCCAGCCGTTGTGCGCTACTCGTGGACAGGTAACACGGTCCGGGTAACCCGATCCGTGCGCAGACCTCGGTCTTCAAGGCGTCACCGCGGATCCCGCGCGGGAGCCCGGGATTCTCTCCCCTCCTTGCCCGGGCCGCCCCAGCCCGGGCAAGGTTCGACCACCGCGTCGATCCCCTGGACAGGTGTGGAACGGACCGGGGTCCGGGGTCAGGACACCAGTCGCTGGCGCAGGCCCAGTGCGACGGCGTGTGCTCGGTCACGTGCACCGAGTTTGCGGTACAGGCTTGCGGCATGTGACTTCACCGTGTCCTCGGAGATGCCCAGTGTCTCGGCGATGTCGCGGTTGGACCGGCCCTGGCTCATGCCCTGCAGGACCGTCCGCTGGGTGAAGGTCAGCCCGGGTGCTGAGGGTGTCCCGAGCCGCGCACCGATCGAAAGGCCCCGCACCGGGGTGCGGCCGTCCCAGGGGGGCCACAGCATCAGGCCCCGCGCGCCGCGGGCAACGGCTGCGGCCAGCACGGGTGTGTCGTCGACCGCGCCGTAGACGATGACCGGCGCGGACGGATTGCGCTGCAGGAACACCTCCGCCGCGGCGACGGTGCCGGCGGTCGCGTCTTGCAGTCCGATGAGCACCAGGTCCGCGGGGTTGCCCGCGAACGCCGTGGACAGATCCGACGCGTCCGCCACGCAGCCGATGTTGATGACCGAAGACAGCGCGGCGGTGATCGCGTGGGTCAGCGCCTCGCGGGCAGTGGACCGCTGGTCGTAGATCAGTACGCTGCGCACCGCGACCGTGGACTTCTGCGCGCCGTTCCACACAGTGGCGGTCATCACCCGCGGGTACCGGTTTCCACCAGGGCGTTGGTGCCGGGGCGGGATCGGCGCCGCGTCAACGGACATGGCCAGCCGCCGCCGGTGAACTCCCCGGGACGCCGGGGGTGGCGCGCCGGCCCGGCGGGACGCGCACCGGGACGACGTGCCCGCGTTCCTCCTCGGACAGGCCACCCCAGATCCCCGAGACCTGCCCGGTGCGCAGCGCGAAGACCCGGCACCGCAGCAGCGCGGCGCACGACGCGCAGATCGCCTTGGCCCGGGCGACCCGGCGAGCCCGGGAAACCGCACGCTCCGCGTCCGGGCCGAAGAACGGCCAGTCGCCCATTCCCTGGCACGCGACCGGCGGCCAGCGCAGGCCGGGGTCGATCAGGACGCCAGGTCGACCGGCATCGCCGGCAGCCGTCGTGACATCCGCTGGATCCGGCGGTGGCGGGATCCGGTTCGGCGTGTCGGGCGGGTTCGTCACCGTGCGGGTGGCGGTGACCGTGACGGTCATGCCCCGCTCATGGCCTTTTCGTGTCCGATCACAAGGCTCGCTTCCTATTCTGCTGCCAATGGCCTGACGTTCGTTGCGGCAGGAACTGCGCGGGGGATTCGTTCGCCCGCCCTCGCGGGTTCCCCGGTCAGGCTCGCGGCGTTCCGCGGGACACCGCCGCAGCCAGATGACGGAAATGGTTGACGAACTGACACCGGCGGAGATCCTGCCCCTCACTGAGGATCTCCAGCCACACACGCCGGCACTACCCGGTGACCCTGGACGTGAGATGAACATCGGATGATGCCGCGGCTACCATGCGGCGACATCGCTTCCAGGCGGCTGTCTATTCAGCACTGATGATTGCACCCCTGAGCGCTGGGATTGTCAACATTCCAATGATCAGTTCACCTACCTCGGGGGAATGCCCACTCTTTGGTTGGAATTTCAGGTGGGAACCATTACCGTTCGTGCGGCGTCGGGCACCCCACGGCTGATTCGTGGTGGTTCGGCAATCGATCAGAATCCCTTTCCGCATACCGCAGAGCCCAAGGGCGGATGCCGCCCGACAAGTGGGCATATTCGACACTGGGCCGGTGACCTCCGCCCGTGCCACCACCACCGGACGCCGCGCCGACGATCTCTACCCGGCCGGGTGCTGGTGCTGCCGGGCCGCCCGGTTGACTCTGCCGGCTCGGTGGCCGCGCGGCGGGCGCGGCTCCACGGCACCGGCTCGACGTGGGCGGTCCGCCGAACCCGGTCAACCGCGGCCAGCCCTTTGACCTGGGCGTCCACGGCCGCACACAGCAGGTCGTGCGCCCGGCGCTTACCCTGCCGCACCGATCCGACGGGCCGGGTGTCCGCCCGACCGCCGTTGACGTAGAGCACGGCCACCAACCCACCATCTGGTTGTCT
>DASQFG010000225.1:0-2763 GCA_035633315.1 Nakamurella sp.
CGGGGCCGGAGCCGATCACCGCGACCGACCTGCCGGTGGACAGCTCCGCCGGCCGTGGGGTGAGCCCGAAGCCGTGGTCGATGGCGTGATCGGCGATCTGCTGCTCGACCAGCTTGATCGACACCGGGTCGTCACCGATGCCCAGCACGCAGGCCGCCTCGCACGGTGCCGGGCACAGCCGTCCGGTGAATTCGGGGAAATTGTTGGTGGCGTGCAGGCGGTCCGACGCCTCCTCCCATTTCCCGGTGCGGACCAGGTCGTTCCACTCGGGGATGATGTTCCCCAGCGGACAGCCCTGGTGGCAGAACGGGACGCCGCAGTCCATGCACCTGGCTGCCTGGATCCGGGTGTCCTGCTCGTCGAACGGTTCGTAGACCTCGTTCCAGTCCTTGAGCCGCAACGGGATCGGCCGTCGCGGCGGGCCCTGGCGCCCGTATTTCAGGAAGCCACTGGGATCAGCCATGGCTGGCCTCCATGATCATCTCGTCGGCGTCGATTCCCTTGGCGGCCGCTTCCGCCCGCAGGGAAAGCACCCTGCGGTAGTCGCGCGGCATCACCCGGGAGAAGCGGACGGCCGCGATCGGCCAGTCCGCCAGCAGCGCAGCGGCCACGGTCGATCCGGTGAGCTTGGCGTGCGAGCTGATCACCTCGCCGAGCCAGAGCACCTCGTCGGCGTCCAGCGGCTCCAGGTCGACCAACTCCGGGTTCACCTTCGCCGGTTCGGGGTCGAGCAGGTAGCCGACGCCGCCGCTCATCCCGGCCCCGACGTTGCGGCCGGTCCGGCCGAGGATGACGACTCGCCCGCCGGTCATGTACTCAAGGGCGTGATCGCCGGTGCCCTCGGTGACCATCAGTGCGCCGGAGTTGCGGACGGCGAACCGCTCGCCCACCCGCCCCCGCAGGTACATCTCGCCGTCGCTGGCGCCGTAGCCGATGGTGTTCCCGGCGACGACCTGGGTCTTCACCCCGGGCGCCTGGGACGGTGAGTTCTCGTCCGGCCGGACGATGATCCGTCCGCCGGACAGTCCCTTGCCGACGTAGTCGTTGGCGTCACCGACCAGCGTGATGGAGATCCCGCGCGGCAGGAACGCGCCGAGGGACTGCCCGGCCGTGCCCGTCAAGTGGATGTCGATGGTGTGGTCGGGCAGGCCCTCCGGGCCGAAGACCCTGGTGACCTCCGAGCCGAGCATGGTGCCGGCGGTGCGGTCGACGTTGCGGATCGGCAGGTCGATCCGGACCGCGCGGGCGTCCTGCAGTGCGGGAGCCGCCAGCTTGATCAGCGTCGCGTCCATCGTCGTGGACAGGTCGTGTCGGGCAGGGTTGGTGCAGGAGTAGTCGCTGGCCACGTCCGCGATCTCCAGCAGCGGCGCGAGGTCAAGGCCGCGGGCCCGGTGATGGCCGACCGCGTGCGAGACGTCCAGCACCTCCGCGTGCCCGATCGCCTCGGCGACGGTGCGGAATCCGAGCGCGGCCAGGTATTCGCGGACCTGCTCGGCGAGGTACAGGAAGAACGTCTCGACGAGCTCGGGAGTGCCGGTGAAACGCTCCCGGAGCACCGGGTTCTGCGTCGCGATGCCGACCGGACAGGTGTCCAGGTGACAGACCCGCATCATCACGCAGCCGGCGACGATCAGCGGGGCAGTGGAGAAGCCGAACTCCTCGGCGCCGAGCAGTATCGCGACGACCACGTCGCGCGGCGTCTTCAGCCCCCCGTCGACCTGGAGCTTGACCTGCTCGCGCAGCCGGTTCAGCCGCAGCGTCTGCTGCGTCTCGGACAGCCCGAGCTCCCAGGGCTGCCCGGCGTGCTTGAGCGAGGTCAGCGCTGCCGCGCCGGTGCCGCCGTCGTGCCCGGCGACGATGACCTTGTCGGCGTGCGCCTTGGTGACGCCGGCCGCGACGGTGCCGACACCAGGGGTGGACACCAGCTTGACCGACACGTCGGCGGCCGGGTTGGCGTTCCGCAAATCGTGGATGAGCTGCTTGAGATCCTCGATCGAGTAGATGTCGTGGTGCGGCGGAGGCGAGATCAGCCCGACACCCGCGGTGGCGTGCCTGGTCTGGGCGATCCACGGGTAGACCTTGTTTCCGGGCAGCTGACCGCCCTCGCCGGGCTTGGCGCCCTGCGCCATCTTGATCTGGATCTCTTTGGCGTTCACCAGGAACGCACTGGTCACCCCGAACCGTCCGGAGGCGACCTGCTTGATCGCGGACCGGCGCGCCGGGTCGAGCAGCCGGTCGACATCCTCGCCGCCCTCGCCGGTGTTCGACTTGCCGCCCAGCCGGTTCATCGCGATGGCCAGCGTCGTGTGCGCCTCGACGGAGATGGAGCCATACGACATCGCGCCGGTGACGAACCGCTTGACGATCTCGCTCGCCGGCTCGACCTCCTCTAAAGGAACGTTCGCGCTTTGATCAACGCGCAGCTCGAACAGCCCGCGCAGCGTGCCGCCCTTGCGGGACAGCTCGTCGACGGCCTCGGTGTACCGGCGGAACACGGTCTGCTGCTTGCTGCGGGTCGCGTGCTGCAGCAGGTAGACGGTCTCCGGATTGAACAGGTGGATCTCACCCTCGCGGCGCCACTGGTACTGGCCGCCGATCTCCAGGCCGCGGTGCTCCAGTGCGCGCGGGTTGGGCACGAAGGCCAGCGCGTGCCGGATGGCCACGTCCGAGGCGATGGTCTCCAGCCCGCTACCGCCGGTGCGGGTGGTGCTGCCGGTGAAGTACTCGTCGAGCACCGGCTGGTCGATGCCGAACACCGCGAAG
>DASQFG010000226.1:0-6471 GCA_035633315.1 Nakamurella sp.
CTGGCACCGGAGGCGCTGGGTGAACTGGTGTCGTACAGCACCCATTCGTCCACCCGGAACGGCCGGTGGAACCACATGGCGTGATCCAGTGACGCCACCTGGATCCGGTCGAACTCGGCGGACAGCGCGTGCGTGGCCAGCACCGAGTACAGCAACGTCAGGTCGGACAGGTACGCCAGGATGCACACGTGCAGCAGGTCGTCGTCGGGCAGCACGCCGTCGGTCCGGAACCAGACCCGGTTGTGCGCCTCGGTCCTCGGCCCGGTCAGCCGCGATTCCCACGGTGGGTCGTCCACGTACCGGACGTCGAAGGGCCTCGGGATACGCCCCCACACGGCGATCCGTTCCTTGATCGGCGCGATCCGCTCGGCGTAGGTGGGCAGCGTTTCCGGCGGCGGCACCATCGGCATCGCATCGGCGTGGTCCACCCCGGGCTCGTCGATCTGGAACGAGGCCGACATGGCAAAGATCGGCTTCCCGTGCTGGATGGCCACCACCCGCCGAGTGGTGAACGTCAGGCCGTCCTTGGCCTCGTCGACCTGGTAGACGATCGGATTCTTCGGGCTGCCCGGCCGGATGAAGTACGCGTGCAGCGAGTGCACACGCCGATCACGGGGCACGGTCCGGCCCGCGGCGATCAGTGCCTGCGCGGCGACCTGGCCGCCGAACACCCGGGACGGCGAGATTTCCGGCGAGTACCCGCGGTACAGGTCTTGCTCGAGCTGCTCCAGGTCCAGCAGCCTGACGAGGTCGTCGACCACGGCCTGGCCCCGCGGCACACCGTCGATGTCCACCTTCGGCGGCTCACCGATGGCCGCCATGCCGAAGCCGTCGTCGATTGTTGGGTCCAGCGCATCCGAAGCGTTGCTCACGAAGGTCACCGTAGCGGGGCGGCCGTTTGCCCGCGAACCACCCGTGTCCGCTGGTCAGCGCATCCGGGTCGGTCGATGTCGCCGGCACAGCTGTTCGGCGTAGCCTCGGGAGCCTCTCGCCGAGGACGGCAGGGCGCCCCATCCGGAGGCACGATGGCGACCCGAGCAACATCCAGGGGCCCGGTACCGGCCGACCGGCGCCGCGCAGCACCGAAACCCGGCGCCGACAGCGGCCCTGCCCTGACCTTCCCGCTGACTTCCCACGGACCGGTGCTCCCGGACCGGAGGGCGGTCGTCGGCGCGCGGCAGCTGGTGCGCACCATGCAGGCCGCCGCCGGCAATCTCGCCGTGACGATCGCCCTCCAGCGGGCCGGCGGATGGCCGGATGCCGCCAGCCAGGGTCCGGTCTGGAACGACGCCAGGCCGAAGCAGATCGGCAGGGTTCGCCGCTTGGCCATCGCCCGCCTGGCCGGCGGGGCCACCAGCGCGTTCAAGGGCGGCGGCAGTGAGCACACCGCCGAAGGGGCCGATCGCCGAGCCATTGTGCTTGTTCCCCAAGGGTTCTCACCAAAGGATCCGGTCGACGTGCTGCTCTACTTCCATGGCCACACCGAGGCCTGGCGGGGTCGGTACGCCGGACTGCGGCAGCGCACGTTCACCCCGACACCGGCCAGAAGGAAAGCCGGACTGACGAGCGACAACAAGGTCCGGGACGTCGACCTCGATCAGATCGAGCAACAGATGGACAGCAGCGGGAAACGCCAGACGATCGGAATCCTCGCGCAGGGCGGCCCGTGCTCGGTGGCCGCGTTCTTGATGGTGTCCGCGAAGATCTTGAAATTGGCGGCGCCACGCGGGATGTCGACATGCGAGCGCACCACTCGGCACGGCGCTCTGTACGGCACCCCACGACGAAAGGGCGTGCGCGGGCTGGACAGTCACGGAGCCCAGTCTGTCGGCAGCACAACGGCGATCGCCGGGCGTGCGGGACGATTTCCGGCGAGTGGGATCGACCGGCACGGCCGTGCCGCAGTATCGCGCCGGGGCCGAACGTGCGTGATCCCCGACGGACAGCGGGTTGGAGAGCCGGCAGGCTCAGTCGTCGTGGCTGAGCCGGTGCACCCGGATCAGGTTGGTCGACCCGGTCTGGTTCGGCGGCGCGCCCGCGACTATCACCACGGTGTCCCCCGGCTGGTAGCCAGGGATACGCAGCATCGCGTGGTCGACCTGCTCGATCATCTCGTCGGTGTCGTCCACGGCCGGCACCACGAAGGTCCGGACACCCCAGGTCAGCGCCAACTGGTTGCGGGTGGCCGCCAGCGGGGTGAACGCCAGCAGCGGCAGCGGGGTGTGCAGCCGGGCCAGCCGGCGAACGGTGTCGCCGCTGTAGGTGAAGGCGACCAGGGCCTTCGCGTCGAGCCGCTCACCGATGTCCCGCGCCGCGTACGACAGCACTCCGCGCCGGGTCCGCGGAACGTGGGTCAGCGGCGGCACCGTCACCGACTCGTCCTCGACCGCCTCGATGATCTTGGCCATGGTCCGCACCGCGATGATCGGGTACTTGCCGACCGACGTCTCGCCGGACAGCATCACCGCGTCCGCGCCGTCCAGCACGGCGTTGGCGACGTCCGAGGCCTCGGCCCGGGTCGGCCGCGAATGTTCGATCATCGAGTCGAGCATCTGGGTGGCGACGATGACCGGCTTGGCGTTCTCCCTGGCGATCTGCACGGCCCGCTTCTGCACCAGCGGTACCTGCTCCAGCGGCAGCTCCACGCCCAGATCGCCGCGGGCCACCATGATCCCGTCGAAGGCCAGCACGATGGCCTCGAGATTGGCCACCGCTTCGGGCTTCTCGAGTTTGGCGATGACCGGGAGCCGGTGGATGCCCACGTCGTCCATCACCTGGTGCACGAGGTCGACGTCGCTGGGCGACCGCACGAACGACAGCGCCACCAGGTCAACACCGAGCGAGAGGGCGAATTTCAGGTCGGCGATGTCCTTCTCGGACATCGCCGGTACGGAGACGTTCATCCCGGGCAGCGAGATGCCCTTGTTGTTGGAGACCGGGCCGCCCTCGGAGACCGAACACATCACGTCGGTGCCGACGACCTGGGTGACGACCAGCCCGACCTTGCCGTCGTCGATCAGCAGCCGGTCACCCGGACGCGCGTCCTGGGCCAGCCCCCGGTACGTGGTGGACACCCGGTTGCGGCTGCCGACGATGTCCGCGACGGTGATGGTGACCTGCTCCCCGGTCGGCCACTCGTGCGGCCCGTCCTCGAACCGGCCGAGCCGGATCTTCGGGCCCTGCAGGTCGGCCAGGATGGCGAGCGCCTTGTCCGCGGACTTCGCGGCGGCCCGCAGCCGGTGGTAGATCGCCTCATGGTCGGCGTAGTCGCCGTGCGAGAAGTTCAACCGCGCGACATTCATGCCCGCGTCCAGCAGAGCGGCGATTCCCTCCTCGGATGAGGTCGCCGGGCCCAAGGTGCAAACGATCTTCGCGCGACGAGTCATGGCGGTTACCCTAGCGGCTCTGAACCGAGACCGCCGCGGCGACCATCGATCTCGCGGAGCCCCACTGAATCGTCGGCACGGTCGGCGAAACCAGCTCACGGCCCCACCCGGAACGACTGCGGGCAGTCGCCCAATCACCCGGGCAACAACGGTCCGCGCGGCGGGCGCGAACACGTGGGTCCGGCACCCGGAGACCTGGGCGCGGGACCACGACATCTGTTGCGCTGGAATGGAAGTCGCCAAGGAGCAGCCCCAGCAGGGCGAGCGGGCACGGTCTGCCCGGCCCGGTCGCCTTGCACTGTCAGCGCAGGGCGACCGCGGTCGGCTCCAGCGGGTCCGGCAGGAACGACGAGCCGGCCAGGTAGGCATCCACTCCGGCCGCGGCGGACCGGCCTTCGGCGATCGCCCAGACGATCAACGACTGGCCCCGGCCGGCGTCACCGGCCACGAACACCCCCGGCACGCTGGTCATGTACTGGGAGTCCCGGACGATCGTGCCGTGCGGGGACAGCTGCACACCCAGACCGTCCAGCAGACCCGGGCGATCGGGTCCGACAAAGCCGAGCGCGATCAGGATCATGTCGGCGTCGAGGTGGAAATCGGTGCCTTCGGTCGGGATGAAACCGCCGGGGATCCGCTTGCCCTCCACCAGATGCAGGCCGCTGACCTTGCCGTCCGTGCCCTCGATCGCGGTGGAGTTGACGCCGAAGACCCGCTCGCCGCCCTCTTCGTGGGCCGCGGAGATGCGCAGCATCAGCGGGTACGTCGGCCACGGCGTGGACGGGTCCCTGGTCGACGGAGGCATCACATGGATGTCCAGCTGGGTGACCGACGCGGCGTTCTGTCGCAGCGCAGTGCCGTAGCAGTCGGCGCCGGTGTCGCCGCCGCCGATGATGATCACCTTCTTGCCCTCGGCGGAGATGTCGACGGCCTCCCGGGTGCCCTCGCAGACCTCGTTCTGCTGCACCAGGTAGTCCATCGCCAGGTACACGCCGTCCAGGTGCCGACCGTCGACGGTCAGCTCCCGCGGGATCGTCGAGCCGGTGGCGATGACGACCGCGTCGACATCGCTCTGCAGCTGCTCGACGGTGAGATCGACACCGACGTTGCAGCCGACGACGAACGTGACGCCCTCGGCCTCCATCTGCTCCAGCCGGCGGTCGAGCACCGCGCGGTCCATCTTGAACTCGGGGATGCCGTACCGCATCAGCCCGCCGATGCGCTGGTCGCGCTCGTACACGGTCACCGCATGCCCGGCCCTGGCCAGCTGCTGCGCGGCGGCCAGCCCGGCCGGGCCGGATCCGATCACCGCGACCGACCGGCCGGTGAAAAGCTCCGCCGGCCGCGGGGTGAGCCCGAAACCGTGGTCGATGGCGTAGTCGGCGATCTGCTGCTCGACCAGCTTGATCGACACCGGGTCGTCACCGATGCCCAGCACGCAGGCCGCCTCGCACGGCGCCGGGCACAGCCGTCCGGTGAACTCGGGGAAGTTGTTGGTGGCGTGCAGCCGGTCCGACGCCTCCTCCCATTTCCCGGTGCGGACCAGGTCGTTCCACTCGGGGATGATGTTGCCCAGCGGACAGCCCTGGTGGCAGAACGGGACGCCGCAGTCCATGCACCTGGCGGCCTGGATGCGGGTGTCCTGCTCGTCGAACGGCTCGTAGACCTCGTTCCAGTCCTTGAGGCGCAACGGGATCGGCCGTCGCGGCGGGCCCTGGCGGCCGTACTTCAGGAAGCCGGCGGGATCAGCCATGGCTGGCCTCCATGATCATCTCGTCGGCGTCGACACCGAGTACAGCGGCCTCGGCGCGGATGGACAGCACCTTGCGGTAGTCCCGCGGCATCACCCGGGAGAACCGGATGGCGGCGATCGGCCAGTCGGCCAGCAGCGCCGCGGCGATCCGGGAACCGGTCAGCTTGGCGTGCGAGCTGATCACCTCACCCAGCCAGTACACCTCGTCGGCCTCCAACGGTTCGAGATCCACCAGTTCCGGGTTCACCTTCGCCGGTTCCGGATCGAGCAGGTAGGCGATGCCGCCGCTCATCCCGGCCCCGACGTTGCGCCCGGTCCGGCCCAGGATGACGACGCGGCCGCCGGTCATGTACTCGCAGGCGTGGTCGCCGGTGCCCTCGGTGACCATCAGTGCACCGGAGTTGCGGACGGCGAAGCGCTCCCCCACCCGGCCCCGCAGGTACATCTCTCCGGAGGTGGCGCCGTACCCGATGGTGTTGCCGGCGATCACCTGGGTCTTGACCCCCGGGGCCTGGGACGGCGAGTTCTCGTCCGGCCGGGCGATGATCCGCCCGCCGGACAGGCCCTTGCCGACGTAGTCGTTGGCATCGCCCAGCAGCGTGATGGACACGCCGCGCGGCAGGAAGGCGCCCAGCGACTGCCCGGCGGTGCCGGTCAGGTTGACGTCGATCGTGTGGTCGGGCAGCCCGTTGGGGCCGAAGATCCTGGTCACCTCGGAGCCGAGCATGGTGCCGGCCGTCCGGTCCACGTTGCGGATCGGCAGGTCGATGCGAACGCCCCTGGCGTCCCGCAGCGCGGGGGCGGCGAGCTTGATCAGGGTGGCGTCCAACGTCTTGGACAGGTCGTGCTGCGCCGGATGCGTGCACGAGTAATCGCTGGGCACGTCCGGGATCTCCAGCAGCGGAGCCAGGTCAAGTCCGCGCGCCCGGTGATGCGTGACGGCACCGGAAACGTCCAGCATCTCGGCGTGCCCGACCGCCTCCTCGATCGACCGGAAGCCAAGGGCCGCAAGGTATTCGCGGACCTCACTCGCCAGGTAGGTAAAGAAGGTCTCGACGAATTCGGGCGTGCCGGTGTACCGCTCGCGCAGCACCGGGTTCTGCGTCGCGATGCCGACCGGGCAGGTGTCCAGGTGACAGACCCGCATCATCACGCAGCCGGCCACCACCAGCGGAGCGGTGGAAAAGCCGAACTCCTCGGCACCCAGCAGGGCGGCGACGATCACGTCGCGGGGGGTCTTGAGCCCGCCGTCGACCTGCACCTTGACCTGTTCACGGAGCTGGTTGAGCCGCAGCGTCTGCTGGGTCTCGGCGAGGCCGAGTTCCCAGGGCT
>DASQFG010000227.1:0-2325 GCA_035633315.1 Nakamurella sp.
GACTACCCCAACCAGATCAACAACGTGCTGGCGTTCCCCGGATTCTTCCGCGGCATGCTCGACGCCGGTGCGCACGAGATCACCGACGAATGCCTGTTGGCCGCGGCCAGTGCCATCGCCGACTGCGTCGCCCCGGGCGAGCTGAACGCCAACTACATCGTCCCGTCGGTGTTCGACCCCGCTGTGGCGCCCGCCGTGGCCGCCGCGGTGCGCGGGGCCGTCACTCCCCGGTGAGGCATCCATGCAGCCGGGCCGCGGGGCCCGGCGCCAGGCCCCAGCGGCGACCGTCAGCGACTGTCCCGGTCACAGACTGTCCGCCGTGCCGTATTGCGCCGCCGCCCGCGGCGTTTCCGGCCTACTCTGACGTGAGGGCCGTCACACCCGACGGTCCGTGCGGGTAGGAGGCGGCCATGACGGCAGGAGAGTTCATTGCGGAACAGCCCGCGGGCGTCGGCCGGGTGAACCCTTATTTCGACACCCCTGCCGGGCGGGCGCTGGTCCAGGACCTGCTCAAGGCCGGTGACGGCCGCACCGGCGACCATCTGTCCTCGGCCATCCGGTCGGTCACTTCGTCGGCGTCATCGCTCCGGGTGGACGAGGTCGACGCCGCGATCGCCGCGATCGCGCTGCTGCTGGTGGAACGCGCACCCGAACTCCTGGACGGTGCGGCCGACGAGCATCGGCTGCGGGACTGGATCCAGCACGTGGACACCGAGCTCACCCCGGGCCGCCGGCTCGCCGCCAACGGCGCGTTGGCCAGGATCGAGCTCGGACTGGACAACGAGTGGTTCGAGGCCCGCCGCAGTGAAGGGACGCTGATCGGCGCGTTGCGCGCCTTGCACACCCTGCGGGACGAACTCGCCGACGCCAACGGACACTGACCGTCCGCCGCTACTGCGTGCGACGATGTCGATCTTGGCCGTCCGTGGCCGACGGACTTCATCGGCGGCCGAACGGATGGCGGGACATGGCTGGACAGATCCCAAAGACGGCGGGGATGAGCGATGACGTACCAGAACCAGGCTCCGGCGCGGCGGCCCTTCGGGATCACCCTGCTGGCCGTGCTGATCGTGGTCAGCGGCCTGCTCGGGTTGATCGGCGCGATCGCGGTGATCATCGCCCGCGGCAACGACGATTTCGTCCGGGACACCGGTGTCGGCTCCAGCACCCTGCTCTGGGTCGGCATCGTCGGGGTGATCATCGCCGTGGTGTACCTCCTGGTGGCCCGTGGGCTCACCCGGGGCAGCGGGCTTGCCAGGGGACTGGCCGCCCTCGTCGCTGTACTGTCCCTTGCCTCCGGGATCTACCAGGCGATCATCCACAGCGGCAGCCTGCGCTGGAGCGCGATAGTCTCCGCCCTGCTGGCGCTGATCGTGCTGATGCTGCTGTTCTCACCGCGGGCCAACGCGTTTTTCGCCTCCCACTGAGCCCCATTTCGCGACCCGGTGGTTGAGACCTGGCACTCTCGTGGCTAGAGTGCTAGACGAACGGCACAGTGACGGCCCGGCACCCGCGACGACGGGCCCCGATCCGCGCCGGGCAACCAAGACAACAGTGGGCAGGCGCCTGCCAAGGCCTGCCAATCCAGTCAACCCCAAGAAGGGGGAGGTCACACCGTGGCGAGCGTGAACATCCAGCCGCTCGAGGACAAGATCCTCGTCGAGGCCAACGAGGCCGAGACGACGACCGCGTCGGGCATCGTCATTCCGGACACCGCCAAGGAGAAGCCCCAGGAGGGCACTGTCCTTGCCGTAGGCCCTGGTCGTTACGACGACAACGGCAAGCGGATCCCGATCGACGTCGTCGAAGGTGACGTTGTCATCTACTCGAAGTACGGCGGCACCGAGGTCAAGTACAGCGGCAAGGAGTACTTGCTCCTGTCGGCGCGCGACGTGCTGGCCAAGGTCGCCAAGTAACGCACTGGTAGCACCTCCGCGCCCCGGCGGCCCGCACCCGCGGGCGGTCGGGGCGCTGCGCTGTCCGGCGGCTGTGCCGACCTGACGGCCGATCTCGCACTTACCCCTGCTCACTGGACATCGACTGACTCAAGGACTGGACGACACACATGGCGAAGCAGATCAGCTTCGATACCGAGGCCCGCTCCGCGCTGCAGCGCGGGGTGGATAAATTGACCGACGCCGTCAAGGTCACCCTCGGCCCGCGCGGACGGTACGTCGTGCTGGACAAGAAGTTCGGCGGCCCCAACATCACCAACGACGGCGTGACGATCGCCCGGGACATCGAACTGGACGATGCGGGCGAGAACCTCGGCGCACAGCTTGCGAAGACCGCGGCGACCAAGACCAACGACGTGGCCGGCGACGG
>DASQFG010000228.1:0-2461 GCA_035633315.1 Nakamurella sp.
CGCGCTGGTGCTGCCCGGCGCCTCGGTGGCGGGCGATGCGATCGTCTCCGGCGGCAGCACGATCGGCCGGCACGTCGTGGTCGGTCCGGGCGCCGTGGTCGACGGCGCGGTGGTCTTCGACGGCGCGGTGATCGGCGCGGGTGCCCTGGTGACCCGGTCGGTGATCGGGGTGAACGCGCGGATCGGCGACGGCGCGGTGATCACCGATGCGGTGATCGGCGACGGCGCCGTGATCGGCGCCCGGTGCGAGCTGATCTCCGGTGTCCGGGTGTGGCCGGGGGTGGAGCTGCCGGCCGGTGCGGTGCGGTTCTCCGCGGACGGCTGACCTCGGTGATTCGCCTCAGGGTCCAGGGGCGCTGCCGGACACCCGGTAACCCTCGTCGGCCAGCCACGCACGGGCCCGGCCACGGTGCCGCTCGTCGGAGTAGGCGAAATAGCGGTCAAGTTCGCCGGGCCATCGGGCGAGCACGTCCTTGAACCGGCGGAACGCGCCGCGTCCCTCGATGGCGATGGCCAACCGGTCGGCCCGGCCCGGATCGCCGACCGTCCCGATGAATTCCTCCATGTCGCGGTAGCCGGAGCGCGAGCCGAGGTTCCGCACCCACAGCCAGCGGTCGGTGTCCTCACTCTCGTCCTCGTCTTCCTCGCCCATCTCCCGGGCGTACTCGATGGCGGGACGGGACCACACCTCGCCGGTGCGCAGGTCCACCCGGCCGTCGCCATCCATCGGATCGCCCTCGAGCACCCCGGCGAGCTCTTCGAGATCGACCGGGAGGGGACGGAGCAGAGGTGTCGCGCCGGTGCCGGTCACTCCGTCGAGCTGGTCGGCCAGCTCCTCGTCGCCGGTCCAGCCGCGCTCGCGAAGGAGGTCCACGCACATGCGCGCGAGAGCCGCTGCTCCTCCGACCCGCTGACCGAGGGCGCCGATCAGTCCGTCGCCGATCAGTTGCAGGGCGTTGTCGGGCCACGGTCCGGATTCCAGCAGGGCTACCAGCGCCTCGCCGTTCCCGGTATTCACCGCGATCCGCAGGTCCGTCAGCGGTTCGTCTGCTCGCACGGGCACATTCTGCTCCGGTATGTCACAGTCCGGCTCTGTGGGGCGCGACAAGGCCGCGGCGACGGCGGCGCGGACTCCGTCGTCGATCCCGTCGGGGAGCTGGTCAATCGGGAAGAACCGCAGGTCGACCGATTCGGCGGAAATCGCCGGGACCGCGGCGGGTGGTGCGATGACTCGGAAGCGCACGTCGAAATGCCGGGTGGGACGGCCGAGCGAGCAGGTGATCGGGTGGATGTCCAGGTGGACCGGTGCGGGACCGATCCGCAGGTCGGCGATGCCGGATTCTTCGCGCGCCTCGCGCAGGGCCGCCCCGGCGATGGTGATGTCCTCGGGTTCGCAATGACCGCCCAACTGCACCCACCGGCCGACGCGCGGGTGCAGGGTGAGGAGCACGGACCGCCGGTCGGCGGACAGCACCACCGAGCTGGCCGTGACGTGACCAGGGACGCAGGACCGCGCCGACGCGTCCGGCCGGATCTCCAACAGGGTCAGGAACGCCTCGCGGATCGCGCCCTGCGCGTCGCTCGGCGGCCGCCACTGTCGCAGCACGGTCTGGATGTCCGCATGCAGCGCGGCGTGCGCGGCGGCGACGGCGGCGTCCACGCCGGCCGCACCGACGCCGGCCTGCACGCCGGCCGCACCGACGGCAACGTCGTCGGCGGGCGCGGCGGTGACGGCGTCGAGAGCGGTCCGATGGTCGTTCGTCACCGCATGACCACCCCGCCGGTCGCCGGCGGCCGGGGAGCGGGAGCCGTTGCGGGATGGCCGATTCCGACCGCGCCGAGCGGTTCCCAATCGGCGGGCAGGTCGAGCACCGAACGGACGACCGCGGGGCAGAAGATCGTCGAGGAGATCCACGCCGAGCCCAGCCCCTCCGCGGCCAGGGCGACCAGCAGGGCCTGCACCGCGGCACCACCGGCGACGGTGAACATGGTGTGCTCTGCCCGCCGCCGGCGCTCGTCCGGATAGTGGTGCCGTCCGTCACCGGTGATGAAGGGGATGACGATCTCGGTGGCCCCGCGAAGCACCTGGCCGCGGGCGGTCCGCCTGGCGATCCGGTCGGCAGACCAGCCG
Organism: Nakamurella sp.; assembly: GCA_035633315.1. GTDB lineage: Bacteria > Actinomycetota > Actinomycetes > Mycobacteriales > Nakamurellaceae > Nakamurella. Next base: position 2,132 of record DASQFG010000228.1, read on the forward strand.
TCGGAGGCCAGGTCGGCCTCCCACTCCGCCTGCATGGACTCCAACAGCGCGCTGCGATGCTCCCGCACCCAGACGAACCGGACCGGATCGGTGTGGTGCGGCGCGGGGGCGGTCCGCGCGATGTCGACGCAGCGGGTCAGTACCGCGGGGTCGACGGGGTCACCGGTGAACTCCCGGACGGTCCGCCGCAGCAGCACCGCCTCCCGCCTGCCCTGCGCGATCGACAGGTCCGTCCCCAACCGGAACAGGTCCTCCTCGCGGGGCCGGATCAGCACCTTCGCGTCCTGCGCCGCCCCCCCGTGATGGCGCGGATCAACATCGTCGGCGCGG
>DASQFG010000229.1:0-3043 GCA_035633315.1 Nakamurella sp.
CGTGCCGTGCGCGACCTCCACCACACCCGGTCGTTGCACGGCACCGCCGATGGTGACCAGGCTGGTTCCCGGCTCCGCTGGGGTTCCGATCGCACCGAACCAGGCCGGCCCGAACCTGGCGATCAGGGCAAGCTGGGCGAGGGTTTCGGCGTTGTCGACGAGCGTCGGCCGACCGCCGACGCCGGTCTCCCAGATTGGGATCAGTTTGCCGGCCGGGCGGGCGTCACCGGAGTTCAGGTACCTGACCAGGGCGGTTGCTTCCGATGCGATGTAGCGGTCAGGAACCTCGACCACCGACACCTCGCAGCTGGTCTGTGGCCGCTCCGCCAGCGCGGCGGCCAGCGCGACTCGGGTCGGCGAATCGTCATGGACGGCCAGCACCACCCGGTCGGCGCCGAGCGCTTCGGCGGCGTGCAGCGCCCCGTCGATGACCAGGTGCGGCGACCGCTCGACGAGGACGCGGTCCTTCAGCGATGTCGGATCGCCCTCGCAGCAGTTCGCCACCACGACCGCGGGCAACCTCTTGCTGATCGCCGCCGCCGCGACGGCGGAGACCTTCCGGCCGGCCGGGAATCCGGCGCCACCGCGACCGAGCAGTCCCGCGGCCTCCAGCAACCCCGCCAATTGCGCCGGCCTCGTCCGCGGCATCGGGCCCAGCCGGGCCAGGTGGTCCGCGAGGGACGGGGACCGGCCGTTCGGCAACAACCGCTCGGTGGCACAGGGATCAGGCATGACGTGTCGGATGGGCGATCCGGTACCGAGATGCGTCGCCGTCATCGGTCCGCTCCGCTGTTGCGGACCGGATGCACGACCTGCGCGGTCCGCCGGGCGAGAGTGTCGGGATGCCGGTCCGGCCGCAGCCGGTAGGCCAGCGACGCGAGAACCGCTGCCACGCAGACAATGTCGATGGCGATCATCCAGGTTTCCCGGCCGTCGCCGCCGGAGTTGCCCCAGCCGTGGAGCAGCGCAAGGGGCCACATCGCGTAGGCAGAGAAGTGCACTGCCCGCCAGAACGTCGGGGACAAGTGCCGGCGCAGCGCGCTGGTGATGCCGATGGCGATCAGCAGGTCCACCGCCACCGAGGCCAGGCCGATCCAGAAGGGATCCCACCCGGCGCCGAACGGGATGATCACGTCCCAGTAGTCCAGGTCGACGTACCCGTCGGCGATCGCGGAGACGATGTGCACCGCGAGGAAGGCGACGGCCGCCAACGACAGCGTCCGGTGCAGCCGCAGCACGGCCGCCCTCGGGAACGCCGCGACGCCGGCCCGGCCGGCCGTGAGGATGCCGAGCACCATCACGGCGGTGAACAGCACCAGCGACACCGCGCCGGTCGCCCGGCTCGCGAACCACAAGATCTGGGTATCCATCAGGCTGCTTCCTCCGATGCAGGCCAGCCGGCAAATGCGCTAGCAGAGCCGTTGACGTCGATCAACAACGCGGGCAGTCCCCTGGTGACGAGCCAGTCCGGGGCGTCCGCGCCGAGCACGATCGCGGCGGTGGCCGCGGCATTGGCGTCCACACAACTGGCCGCGGCGACCGACGCCGTGCGCCATCGCGGGGCGGGGTTCTCGCCGGTGCGCGGGTCGACGATGTGGTGCGCCCAGCCCGACGACGTGCGCCACTGGCGCACCGTGGTCGACGATGTGGCCAGGCCGCCGGTGGTGATCGACACCGTCTGATGGGTCTGCGCCGAGCCGCGATGGTCCTCGGCGATGGCGATCCGCCAGCCGCCCGCCGGCGCATCACCGGCGACGGCGATGTCGCCGCCCAGCCCGACCAGCGCACCGGAACCGGTGGCGCGGGCGATCCGGGCCGCCGCCCGGTCCGCGGCCAGCGCTTTCGCGGTGGCGCCCAGGTCGATGCCGACACCGGCCGGAAGGTGCAGCACAGCGGTCGCCGGGTCGTGACGGATCCGCCAGGCCCCCGGCGCCGGCCGGCCCGCCGAGGTCGATGTCCCGATGGCGCCATCGGTCATCGCGCGGGCGACGACGGCCGCGATGTCGGAGTCATAGCCCTGCGCGATCACCGCGGCGGCGACCGTCGGGTCGACAAGGTAGTTCGTGGCGTCGGCGATGCGAAGGGCGGCCGTGATGGCCGCGTTCAGCACCGGGGACAGCTCAACATCGTGACCGGGCGTGGCAAGTACCCGGTTGATCTCCGAATCGATGCGGAATCGGCTGCAGGTGGCGTCGATGCCGGCGAGTTCGTCGTCCAGTTCGGCCAGCGCGGCGTCCAGGGCGCCGGGGTCGGTGACCACGAGCGTGGCGGTGGTCGACCACACATCGAAATCGACCCTGGTGTCGATGCGGGACAACGGCGGACCGGCCAGCAGGCGACTCATCAGGAACCACCGGACGAGACTTGCGACTGCCCGGTGCTGGCTGCGGGGGCTGTTGCCGCCGCCGTCAACGACGAGGTGCCGGACGTACTGGCGCTGGCGGACGATGTGCCCGTACTGGACGACGCGGTGCTGTTGGCGGCGGTCGAGCTGTCGGTCGCTGAGCTGTTGGCGGCGGTCGAGCTGTCGGTCGCTGAGCTGTCGCTGGCTGAGCTGTCGGTCGCTGAGCTGTTGGTCGCTGAGCTGTTGGTCGCTGAGCTGTCGCTGGCTGAGCTGTCGCTGGCTGAGGCCACGGCGTCGGTGGCGGCAACGTGGGCCAGTCCCACCGTGACGCCGGCAGTTGCCAGGGCGGCGGCCCCCACCACCCCGACCGTCACCTGCCGGACCCTGCGCCGCAGCGCCCGGCCGGACTTGTTCTTGTTGCCCTGGGTCATGGGAACAGCCACCTCTCAGCGTCGGAACTCAGCGTCGGAACTGACTCCATCCACTTTCAAGTACCGAGCTGTGCGCTTCCTGTGCGGATCCAGGCCTGCGGCTGAGAGAGTGGCGCGCCTGTTCACGCCGATGGTGGCGGCCGGTGACGGAGTCGCGTTCGAGTCGCTGTGGAGTCGCTGTGGAGCGAACCAGAACCCGACCGACGGGCTGATCCGCCCGCCCGGGTCGGTGCACCCGTCCGGTGGCCACCAGCTCCTGCACGGCTGT
>DASQFG010000230.1:0-6969 GCA_035633315.1 Nakamurella sp.
TTCGACTTCTGGGTCTTGCGCAGCACGCTGGACACGTGCGTCTCGACCGTTTTGATCGAGATGAACAGCTGGGCCGCGATCTCCTTGTAGGCGTACCCGCGGGCCAGCAGCTTGAGCACCTCGCGTTCACGCGGGGACAGCATGTCCAGTTCCGGGTCGGTGACGGCGACCGGCCCGTTGCGGTCGGAGAACGCGTCCAGCACGAAGCCGGCCAGCCGGGGCGAGAACACCGCGTCCCCGGCGGCCACCCGCACCACCGCGTCGGCCAGCTCGCGTCCGGAGATCGTCTTGGTGACGTACCCGCGGGCGCCGGCCCTGATGACGGCAATGACGTCCTCGGCCGCGTCGGACACACTCAGCGCCAGGAACACCACGTCCGGCAGCGCGGCGTGCACCTGTTCGAGTACGGCGCGGCCGCCCCCGTCGGGCATGTGCACGTCGAGCAGCACCACGTCGGGCGGGTTCGAGGTGATCCGCACGACCGCTTCGCCGACCGATCCGGCCTCGCCGGCGACCTCGATCCGGTCGTCCTCCAGTCCGGCCAATTCGGCCTTGACGCCGGCGCGGAACAGCGCGTGGTCGTCGACCAGGAAGACCTTCACCGGGTGGCTCACGGGTTGACTCACGTGCGCGCCCCCTTCGTCTCGGCCTGCGCCTGCACGGTACCGCCTACCAAGCCCGCATCGCCGTCCGCGGGTTCCCGGGACGGATCGTCGGACCGATCGGCAGAGTGATCGGGGCTGCCGTCCGCGGCCTGCCGGGCCTGGTCGGCCGACCACTGCGCACTGTCGGCGGCCGAGGTCACGGACACGGTGAGCTCGATCTCGGTGCCCTCACCGGGCGTGGATCGCACGGTCGCGGTGCCGCCGTGCCGCTCCATCCGGCCGCGGATCGAATCGGCCAGGCCGCGTCGGTCCGCGCCGACCGCGGCAGGGTCGAACCCGCTGCCCCGATCCCGGACGAACACGCTGGCGGTGCCGTCCTCGACCTCCGCGTACACGCTGACCTCTTGCACGCCCGCGTGTTTCGCGGCGTTGACCATCGCCTCACGGGCCGCCGCCACCAGCGCCGCGAGGTGCTGGCCCATCGGTACGTCACCGACGATCACCGGGGTGACCGCGATCGCGTAGGTGTCCTCGACCTCGCCGGCAGCCTCGGACAACGCGACTGCCAGGGTGCTCACCGGCGGTGCCTGCGCCTCGCCCGCCGACGCATAGCCGGCCGGTCCGTACAGCCATGTCCGCAGCTGGCGCTCCTGGCTGCGGGCCAGTCGCTGAACCTCGCGGGCGTCACCGGGTTGCCGTTGGATCAGGGCCAGCGTCTGCAGCACCGAGTCGTGCAGGTGCGCCGCGATCTCCGCACGTTCGCGTTCCTGGACACGGCCGCGCCGCTCGTCACCGAGATCGCGGACGAGCCGCAGCCACCACGGAATGGTGATGATCGCGACGCCGACCAGGGTCAGCAGGACTGCGATCAGCGCCGATCTCACCGCATTGAAATCGAGCTGGCCCAGTGCGAACACCGCGAGCCCACCGACCACCAGGACACAACCGCCGATCAACCGCCACAGCGAGGACTTGCTCGGCCCGACGATGCCCGCGGCGGTGCGCCGCCACCGCGCGCGCCGGGCGTCGTCGGCCTCCCGCCAGATGAAGGCGCCGCCAACAGCGGCAAGGCCGAGCGGCACCAGCACCCAGCTCAGGCCGGGGCCGAGCCCCAACGCCGTGGCCGCGATGAGCAGCGCGACACCCACCGCCGCGATCCCGATGGCCTGTTGCCGCTCCAGCGAACTGGCCGGGGCGGGGGGCTCCTGGGCCGACCGTGCGCGTTGCGGCACGAAGATCCACAACAGCGCGTAGGCCAGTACGCCGGCGCCGGTGAGCGCCAGCAGCACGAACGTGGTCCGCACCCACAACACCGGAATGTGCAGGTGGTCGGCGACGCCGCCGGCCACACCGCCGAGGATGGCGCCGTCCCGCCGCCGGGTGAGCTTGGGCAGACCGTCGGGTGTGACGTGGCCCGGCACCGCGCCCGGGACCTGGTCGGCGGCCGGGTGCGCCGTCGGCGGGGCGACTTGGCCGGTGCCCGTATCCGGACCGGTCTGCGCGGCGTTGGCCTGAGGTGCCGGTGGTGGCACGGAGGCGCCCCCGGGCCGCACCGGCGTGGGCGCCGTGGAGGCCGGCACGATCGGCGGCGCGGGAATTGGCGGCTGCGGAACTGTCCGCGTGGTCGCCGGCATCGGCTGCGTCGACAGCGGCGAGTCGTTCTGCGTCTGGTTCTGCGTCTGGTTCTGGGTTGTGTCCAGGCCCTGCCGATCCGGGCCCTGCCGATCCGGGCCTTCCCGATCCGGGCCTTCCCGATCCGGGCCCTGCCGACCGCCAGATCCCGTCGGAGCTGCCGTCGGCTGAGCCCCCGCGCCGGCGGGCGCCGAGCGGGTCAGGGACGGGGGGTCCCGATGGGCAGCGCGGAACGACCTCACGACTCCAGAGTCACATGACCGTGGCCGTAGCGGTATCGGGGTTGACCCTGGATCGGCAAACCAGGGTGATCCCCGATGGTGTCGGAACGAGGTCAGAGCCACGCTGATGTCATGAGTCAGTCGCAGCACGATCCGACCGCCGGGCGGGGCGCCCCGGGCGGGGACTGGTGGTCACGGCGCCCACATAGATCCGCAACCGATCGCAAGATCGCCGGCGTGGCCGGCGGGCTGGGTCGCGCACTCGGCGTCGACCCCGTGCTGATGCGCGTCGGCTTCGTCGTCCTGATGATCTTCGGGGTAGGCGTTCCGCTCTACCTGCTCGGTTGGCTCCTGTTGCCGGCGGACGGTGACGAGACCTCGGCCGCGGAGTCCCTGGTCGGTCGGGGCCGCTCGTCGGTGCCGCCGGTGCTGGCGGTCGGGTTGGCGATCCTGCTGATGATCTCGATGGGCTGGATGTTCTCCTGGGGTTCGCCGTTCTGGCCGCTGCTGGTCGTCGGCATCATCGCGATCATGGTCGCCCGCAAGCGGCGCGAGGGCTGCACCGGGCAGGGCGGTCCGCGCTCCGGTACGGACGACCGGTCCGCACGGATCGGGCAACAGGCACAGTCCTGGGGTGAGCAGGCCGAGCATTGGGTCGCCCGCCAGCCCTGGTCGGGCAGCGGTTCGAGTAGCACCGCCACCGGCGACAGCGACGCCGGCGGCAGGCCTGGCGAGCCCAGGTCGCCGTTCGAGAAGCCCCCGTTCTGGGAGCAGGACGGCCGCAGGTCCGCAGCCGATGGCCCGGCAGCGGCCGAGCCGCCGAGCGGACCGACTCCGCCGGCCTGGGATCCGCTCGGCGTTGCCCCCTTCGCCTGGGATCTGCCGGAGCCGACCCCGCTGCCTGCGGCACCGCCGGCACGTCAGCATGACCGCGGCGTTGTCGGCCGGGTGACGCTGGGTGTCGCGCTGCTCGTCGGTGGCCTGGCCACGGCCGGGGTGTTCGCCGGCTGGTGGAACCTGAGTTGGGCCGCGGTGGCGGCATCCGCGCTGGCCGTGGTGGCCGTCGGATTGTTGATCGGCTCGCTGCGGGGACGCGGGATGGCGTTGATCGGCCCCGGGATCTTCCTGTCGCTGGTGACGGTCGCTCTCACCATCACCGGCATCTCGGGAGTGTCCGGTTACGGCCAGCAGACCTGGACACCGACCACCGTCGCGGCGGCCGAGTCCTCCGACTACGTGCTCAACGGCGGACAGGGCCGGCTCGACCTGACCCAGCTCACCGTGCCGGCCGGGCAGACCGCCGACGTCGACCTCGAGGTGCATGCCGGCCAGGCGCAGGTGATCGTTCCGGCGGACACCACCGTCAACGCCTCCTGCACCGCGAACGCGGGCCAGGTCAACTGCCTGGGCGAGACGGCGAGCGGTCTGCACAAGAAGATCAGCCCGTCCAATCAGGGATCGTCCGACAACGGAACGATCAACCTGACCGTGCACGTCGGAGCCGGAGAGGCGGAGGTGACCACCCGTGGCTGACACCGCTCGTGCCGAACGTCGGCGGGTGAACCCGATCGGGGTGTTCTTCGCACTGGCTTTCCTGGCGGTGGCGTCCGTGGGCTTCAGCGGCGACCCGTGGTGGCTGTTCAACTCGGCGACCAAGTGGGTGATCGCCGGAGCGGTGGCCGTGGTCGGCATCAGTTTGCTGGCCACCGCGCTGCCCGGCCGGAATCGAAAGAAGCTGAGCTGATCGTCAGCTGACCGACTCCCGGCGAAACCCCCTGCCGCCGGGCCCGAGGCCCCGCCGCCGGATCCCACCGGCAGCGGGGCCTTCTTCGGGTTGCGGGCCGTGCGCGTTGGGGCAAGGTGAGGGGGCGGGCCGCAACAGCCCGACCTGCGACACCACTGCCGATGCCGGCCAGGAACATTCTCGGGAGGGAACTTCGATGGCACTGGACACCTTCGTCCTCGTCGCCGCTCAGTACGACAACGAGGAGGACGCGCTCGCGGACTACGACGCGGTCAAGGCCGTGTACAAGGAACTTGACATCATCGACACCTATGACGCGGCGGTGGTCAGCAAGGACGCCGAGGGCAAGGTCAAGATCGTCAAGCGGCACGAACAGCCGACCCGTGACGCCGCCAAGGGCGGCCTCGGGCTCGGCCTTGCGGTCGGCGCCCTGGTCGCGCTGTTCCCGGCCGTCGGCCTCGGCGCGGGGTTGCTGTGGGGTGGGGCCGCCGGCGCCGGCGTCGGCGCGCTTGCCGGACATGCCGCCGCGGGGCTGAGCAGGTCGGACCTGAAGGACCTCGGCGAACTGCTGGACGAGGGTCAGAGCGGCTTCGTCCTGGTCGCCGCGTCCGACGTGCAGGCACACCTGGACCGCGCCATCAAGCGCGCCAAGAAGACCGTGAAGAAGGAACTGCAGGCCGATACCGACTCGCTGAAGAAGGACATCGACGAGCTCGGCTCTGCGCCGGCCAACGGCTGACACCCTGCGACACCAGCGGCGCGGGCTCGGCTCAGCCGAGGCGGCTCCGTCGGCTGATCAGCTGGTCGACTGTCACGTCAGCGGCTCTCTTGAACCGCTGACGCGACAGTCGAGGGCGACCCCGGAGCCCGGTACAGCGCTGCCACTCCGCCCGCCGAGTGCCCGACGAACGCCACCCTGTCCGGCAACACCGGCGGTGCGCGTGGTTCAGCGGCCGGGACCAGTCGGTCGGGAGATAGGTCAGGAATGCGCAACGCTCCGCCAGCGAGCTGGACACCTTGACCACCGCATCACGGCCCGCCGTCACGACGGCGCCAGGTGTTCCGGTGGCGCTGCATCCGCGGCCACGACCGTAGGGCGCGCGACCAGCAGGGCGACCACACCGATCAGCACGCACACCACCGCGGTCACCGCCAGCGCCAGTCCCGCCGTCCGGTCCCCCAGCCCGACCAACGGTGCGGTGAGGGCGCCGAGCGCGAACTGCGCCAGCCCGAACAGCGCCGAGGCCGCTCCGGCGATCCGGCGATGCCGGTCCATCGCGATCGCCGACGAATGCGGGAGCGCCAGACCCACCGACGACACCATGACGAGCAACGAGACCAGCACCATCACCAGGCCCCACCCGGCGAGCACGGTCACCAGCAGCAGCACCGCGCCCACCAGGGCCTGACCTACCCCCCAGCTGAGCAGCGCGAACGACGTGGTCCGGTGCAGCAGCATCCGGCCGACCTGAGTGGCCGTGACGATGCCCAGCGCGTTCAGCGCAAAGCACGCGCTGAACCACTGCGGCGACAATCCGAACCCGCCCTGCAGCAGGAACGGCGACGCCGAGATGTAGCCGAACATCGCCGCCGAGACCATGGTGCCGGCCAGCACCGTGCCGGTGTACCCGCGGTCGCGCAGCAAGGTGCCGAATGCCCGCAGGTCGCCGGTCATCCCGCGGGACGAGCGCCGCGCCGGCGGCAGGGTCTCGCGGATCACGAAGAACGCCAGCAGCAGCATGGCGACGCCGATGCCGGCCAGCACCCAGAACACGGTCCGCCAGGTACCGACGCGCAGCACCTGACCGCCGATCACCGGCGCCAGGATCGGGGCCAGCCCGTTGATCGCCGCGATCGCCGAGAAGTACGCGGCCGCAACCTTTCCGGTGAACATGTCGGCGACGACGGCGCGGCCGACGACGATTCCGGCGGCGCCCGCGGCGCCCTGCACCAGGCGCACCGCGATGAGCAGGGTCATGGAGGTCGTCACCGCGCAGATCACCGACGCGGCCACGAACACCGCGACACCGATCAGCAGCGGGCCCCTGCGTCCGAACCGGTCCGACGCCGGCCCGGTGATCAATTGGCCGACCCCGAGACCGACGATGCAGGCGGACAGGGTCAGCTGCGCGGCACTGGTCGTGGACGACAGGTCGCCGGGCAACTCGGGCAGCGCCGGCAGGTACATGTCCAGGCACAGCGGGCCGAACGAGGACAGTGCGCCGAGCGTGACGACCAGCCACGCCCCACCCGGTCGAACGACCGGGCTCACTCCCATTCGATGGTGCCGGGCGGCTTGCTGGTCACATCCAGGACCACGCGGTTCACTTCGGGCACCTCGCCGGTGATCCGATTCGAGATCCTGGCCAGCAATTCGTAGTCCAGCCGCGACCAGTCCGCCGTCATCGCGTCCTCGCTGGACACCGGGCGCAGCACGATCGGATGCCCGTAGGTACGTCCGTCGCCCTGCACACCCACCGATCGGACATCGGCCAGCAGCACCACCGGGCACTGCCAGATCTGCGCGTCGACCCCGGCAGCGGTCATCTCTTCGCGGACGATGGCGTCCGCCGCGCGCAGCACGTCCAGCCGGGCCGCGGTCACCTCGCCGATGATCCGGATCCCCAGGCCCGGACCCGGGAACGGGTGGCGCTGCACGATCGCCCGCGGCAGTCCGAGTTCGGCGCCCAGCAGCCGGACCTCGTCCTTGAACAGCGTGCGCAGTGGCTCCACCAGCTCGAACATCAGGTCGTCGGGCAGGCCGCCG
>DASQFG010000231.1:0-6651 GCA_035633315.1 Nakamurella sp.
GCCGCGATCTGGACCATGTTCGAGATCAGCAGCAGCGCGGCAAGCGCCTGGATCAGCGCAATGATGATGGTGGCGTTACGGATCCCGTTGAGCAGGCTGAACAGCCGGTCCAGGAACGCGCTCTGGTCGGCCACCGACTGCACGCCGGGCTTGCCGTCGAACTGCTCGGCGATCACCCGGTAGCGCTGCGGATCGAACAGCTTGACGTGGAACGAGGCGGACAGAGCCTCGGGCGTGCCGATCTCCAGCAGCTCCGGCTGCCCGGCGAACTGCTGCTTGTACCGCTCGTAGGCGGCGGCCTGGCTCTCGTACTCGATGGTCTCGACGTCGGTGTTGGCCTGCAACTGCTTGTTGATGTCCACGCACGGCGAGGCCCGGCAATCGGGGTCCTGCGCGGACTGGTCGGGCGTCAGGTAGATCGTCACCTCGACCTTGTCGCCGTAGACGTCGCGCATCTGGTCGGTCATCCGGGCGATGATCAGGCCGCCGCCGAGCAGACCGAGAGAGATCGCGGTGGTCAGGATCATCGCGATCGTCATGGTGATGTTGCGGCGAAATCCGTTCAGGACCTCGGTGACGACAAATCCGGCTCGCATGTGTGCCTTTCATATCCAGCAATCGGTGGCCGCACTCCCGCGACCTGCTTGCTGCTACCTCGGGGTACCGGACCGGCAGGGCCCGGGGTCAGATCAGGTTGGTGCAGATCAGGTTGGTGCAGATCAGGGTGGTGCAGATCGGGGTGGTGCAGAACGTGGTGCGGTTCAGGATGGTCGGTTCAGAATGGACCGGGCGGCTACCGTCCGACGCCGTACACGCCGCGCGCCTCGTCCCGGACGACCTTGCCCAGCTGCAGTTCGATGACCCGGCGGCGCATCGAGTCGACGATGGCGTTGTCGTGGGTGGCCATCACCACCGTGGTACCGGTGCGGTTGATGCGTTCCAGCAGCAGCATGATGTCCGCGCTGGTGTCGGGGTCGAGGTTGCCGGTGGGCTCGTCGGCCAGCAGCAGCAGCGGCCGGTTCGCGAACGCCCGGGCGATCGCCACCCGCTGCTGCTCGCCGCCGGACAGTTCGTGCGGCAGCCGGTTGGCCTTGCCCTCCAGCCCGACCATCTCCAGCACCTCGGGAACCACCTGCTTGATCGACGCCCGGGATCGGCCGATCACCTCGAGGGCGAAGCCGACGTTCTGCGACGCCGTCCTGTTGGTGAGCAGCCGGAAGTCCTGGAACACGCAGCCCAGCCGCCGGCGGTGCGCCGCGACCTTGGACCGCCGCAGGTGCACCTGATCGGCCCCGCCCACCTCGAGGTCACCGCTGGTCGGCACGTCCTCCCGGAGCAACAGTCGCAGAAAGGTCGACTTCCCCGATCCCGACGGACCGATGAGAAATGCGAATTCGCCCTTCTCGACGTCGATGGTCACGTCCTCGAGAGCCGGCCGGGTTGATGTCTTGTAGCTCTTGGACACGTGCGACGAATGAATCACAACAGCGGAGTGTAAACGGTCGATCGTTATCTGGACGTAACCTGCGCCCCGCCGCGCACGGTCTGTGACGGGATCGATCTGTCGCAACGAGGCATTCACTCACTCCGATGGGGCCGTCCGAGGCCCTCCACCCCGGAGAACGGCCAGCACGGGACCGTGCAGCAGACCATTCGTGGCCAGCGCGCTCGTGGTCAGTGCGCCGGATGGCTGACCCTGGACGTCGGTCATCCTGCCGCCCGCCTCGGTGACGATCGGAACCAGTGCGGCGAGGTCCCACAGGCTCAGGTCCGGTTCGGCCGCGATGTCGACCGCACCCTCCGCCACCAGCACGTACGAGTAGAAATCGCCGTACGCCCTGGTCCGCCAGCAGGTGTCACAGACGGCGCCGAAGGCATCGCCGAGCCCCTCAGGAAGATGGGGTTCCCGCCATTCGGACATTTCGGAAAACGAGAGCGAGGCGTCGGCCAGTTCGCCCACCTGGGACACCCTGCAGGGCCGGGCCGGGTTGTCGGCAAACCGGGTGAACGCCCCCCGTTCGGCCGCCGCCCACCACCGCCGGGCCAGCGCTGGCGCCGAGACCACCCCGATGGTGAACGACTCGCCGTCCAGCAGCGCGATCAACGTCGCCCACACCGGCACGCCGCGAACGAAATTCTTGGTGCCGTCGATCGGGTCGATCACCCAGCGCCGGCGCGCCGTGCCCTGGGCCGTCCCGGAGCCCTCGCTGTCACCGCCTCCGCCCCCGTCTCCGGTCACGGAATCCCCGTACTCCTCGCCGAGCACCGCGTCCTGCGGCCGCTGTGCGGCGAGCACCGTACGGAGGGCCCGCTCCACCGCCGTGTCCGCATCGGACACCGGGGTGAGATCGGGTTTGGTGCGCACCTGCAGGTCGACCGCGCCGAACCTGGGCAGGCTGATCGCGTCGGCGATGTCGGCCAACCGCAGGGCGAGGGCCAGGTCGTCAGCGGCGTCGTCGGAGATGGACTCGACAGGGAGTTCGGGGCTGGGGTCGGTCACCGGGCACACAGTAGGGCGAGCGCCCCGGTTCGCGGCGAACGTTCCGTTGCAAACACGCTGCAAGTAACCGGCGCAGACTGGTGGCGACCGGGAAGGTGCGCCCGGAATCACCCAGCGGAGGTGTCAGCGGTGACGACCTCGACATCCGGATCGGCAGACGACCGGCGGACTCCCGGCCCAAAGGTCGTCACGGTTTCCGAGCTGCTGGCCGGAGCCCAGGACGTCCGCCCGCTGGACGATGCGCCCGGGAAGTCCGGTGCGCGGCTGAAGAAGCTGCGGATCGACGGGGTCGATCTCGTCGCCAAGTACCTGGACCCGGCGTTGGACTGGACGGTGCGCGCGTCCGGGATGTTGGGCGGGCCGGTGGCGAAGCTCTGGGCCAGCGGGATCCTGCACCGGCTGCCCGACTGTCTGAACCAGCCGATCGTCGGGGTGGCGACGGACGATGCCGCGGTCGATATGGGCACCGTGGCCGCTGGCGGCCCTACGGCCGACCCCGCCGATGCGGCCAGCGGGGTCGGCGCCGGTCGGCCGGGCCCGAACCATCGGCGCACCGTCCTGCTCATGCACGACGTCGGGGCCGACCTCGTCCCGGCGACCGACGAGCCGCTCCCGCTCGCCACCCACCTGCGCCTGCTCGAGCACATGGCGGCGATGCACGCCGCCTTCTGGGACGGCGGCCAGGAGATCGAGGTGGTGCCGGTGATGCACCGCTACCTCGAACTGTCGCCGTGGACGGCGATGGCCGAGTCCGCCATCGGCTCGACCCACCTGGTGCCGCAGCTGATCGGCCGGGGCTGGCCGCTGCTCGCGCGGGTGGCGCCGGCCGCGGCGGCGGTGGTCACCCCACTGGCCTGGGATCCTGGACCGCTGGTGCAGGCGCTGGCGGCGACCCCGCAGACCTTCGTGCACGGCAACTGGAAGCTGGACAACCTCGGGACCGACCCGGCCGGTCGCACCATCGTGCTCGACTGGGAAATGCCGGGACGGGGCGCGGCGCTCAGCGATCTGGCGTGGTATCTGGCGATCAACTGCCGGCGGCTGCCGCAGGCCAAAGAGTCCGCGATCGAGGCCTACCGGGCGGCGCTGGAGAACCTGGGCATCGACACGTCGCCATGGTGGGACCGCCAACTCGCCCTCAGCCTGCTCGGAGCGCTCGTGCAGTTCGGCTGGGAGAAGGCGCTCGGCGGGTACGACGACGAACTGGCCTGGTGGGAGGACCAGGCGGTCTCCGGCGGGCGGGTGCTGTTGGCGTCATCGTGACGGGCCGACCACGTCACCGAGATCCGCTGTGCCACAAATGATCTCGGGCGTCACATGAGTTGCCGCAGCAGTGGGTCCTGCCGCGGGTTCGCTGCGGACACCCGGATCCGCGCATCGACCACGAAGGTCCCGTCCCTGCCGCAGATGACCGGATCGAGTTCGATCTCCGCCACCTGCGGAAGATCGTCGGCGAGCGCACCGACCCGGACCATCAGATCCCACATCGCCGCCCGGGCAGCGGGCGTACGGAGGTAGCCGTCCAGCACCGGCGCGGTGCGCAGGTCGCGGAGCATTGCTTCGGCGTCCTCCGCGGTCAGTGGGGTGAGGCGGAACGTCCGATCGGCGATCAGGTTGGCCAGGATGCCACCGGCTCCCACCATCACCGCGGGGCCGAAGCGGTCGTGCTGCACGGCACCGACGATCAGTTCCATGCCCGGCGGCGGTGTCGGCTGGAGCAGCACTCCCGGGGAATCCGGTAGTAGGGAGGAGATCTCGGCGAACTTGGCGCGCAACGTCGGCTCGTCGGTCGCGGTCAGCCTGACCACGCCGAAATCCCGGGGGTGCAGCTCGCCCTGATCCAACGACAGCGACAGCGGGTAACCGAGTTGGGTGCCCGCCCTGATCGCGGCGTCGACATCGACGGCCACTCGCTGCGCGGCGACCGCGATGCCGTAACAGCTCAGCAACAGCGCAACATCGTCGGTGCCCATCCAGGAGATGCCCATCGCCACATCCCGGTTGACCATCTCCAGCGCACCGATCTGGTCGATGCCGTCCGGACGGACGACGTCCGGGACGCGGGCCGCCCGCATCCTGGCATACCTGACGGCAGCGGCCAGCGCCGTCACCGCCGGCTCCGGGAAGGTGAAGACCGGCAGCGCCCGCGAAGTGCCGTCGACCGGTATCGAGAATGAGGAGGCGCCCACCCGCGCGGCGATCACCGGCTTGTCGCTGATCCCGGCGGCCGCGGCGATCTGTCGCATGGCCCAGTCGGCGTCGGAGACCGCGGTGTCACTGAAAACAGCTAGCACGGCGTCGATCTCGGGGGCGGCCAGCAGGACGCGCACCGCGTCACCGATATCGATGGGGTCGATCTCGGCGCCGAGATCGACAGGGTTCAGGCAGGACGGCGCCGCGGGCGCCAGCAGTCGCAACTGCCGCTCGGTCTCCGGCGTCAGGTTCTCGACGGTGAGCCCAGCGCCGTCGGCGGCGTCGGCGGCCAGGATGCCGGTACCACCGGAGTTGCTGACCACCGCGACCCGGTCACCGCCCGGCAGCGGCTGGTCGCACAGCACCCTTGCCGCGTCGAGCATCTGCTCCATGGTGTCCACCCGCAGCACACCGGCCTGGGCGAAGAAGGCATCGACCACGTCGTCGGAGGCTGCAGCGGCGGCGGTGTGCGTCATCCCGGCGCGCTGCCCCGCGGCGGACCGACCGGCCTTGATGGCGATGATCGGCTTGGCGCGTGCGACCCGCCGCGCGATCCGGGACAGCCGCCGGGGGTTGCCGAAGGACTCCAGGTACATCGCGATCACCCGGGTGCGTTCGTCCTGCTCCCAGGCCAGCAGCAGGTCGTTGCTGCTCACATCGGACTTGTTGCCCACCGAGATGAATTGGGAGACACCCAATCCGCGCCTGGCCGCGGCGTTGAGGACGGCGATGCCGAGCGCGCCGGACTGGGACACCAGGCCGAGGCCACCGGGTTTCACCGACAACGGCGCGAAGGTGGCGTTCAACCGGACCATGGGGTCGGTGTTGAGCAGTCCGAGGCAGTTCGGACCGACCAGCCGCATGCCGTGGGCGCGGGCGATCTCGACGATCTCGTCCTGGCGGTCCTGACCGGCATCGCCGGTCTCGGCGAAGCCGGCCGTGATCACCACCGCGCCGTGGATCCCGCGGTCGCCGCAGTCCCGCAGGACGCCCGGAACCTCCTGCGCCGGTACCGCTATCACCGCCAGGTCGGGCGCGGTCGGCAGCAGCAGGGCCGAGCGCACACACGGCACACCGAGGACCGAATCGTGCTGTGGATGGACAGCGGACAGCTCGCCGGTGAAGCCGCCGAAGAGGATGTTGCGAAGGATGTGATGACCGATCGAGTCCGGTCGCTCACCGGCGCCGACTACCACCACCGACGCGGGCGAGAGCACCCGGCGCAGACTGGCCGCGTCCGCGGACCGCTCCCGTTCACCGATCACCCCGACTGATTGGGCATCGGGGGTGAGCTCGATCGTGATGAGCGCGGTGCTGCCCTCGAACTTCACCTGGGTGGGAAACCCGCC
Source organism: Nakamurella sp. (assembly GCA_035633315.1). Lineage (GTDB taxonomy): Bacteria > Actinomycetota > Actinomycetes > Mycobacteriales > Nakamurellaceae > Nakamurella. The sequence goes on from DASQFG010000231.1 coordinate 6,043, forward strand.
GTGCCGCAGGGCGTGCATGGCCGTGTAGTTCGCGCTGAGCACATCGGCAACAAACCGGGCGACGCCGTCGCGGCGGGCCACCACCGCCAGATGCTCGACCAGCAGCGTGCCGATGCCCTCATGCTGCCGGGCGTCGGTCACCAGCAATGCCAGTTCGGCGGAATCGTCATCCAATCGCTCGTAGGCGGCGACCCCGACGATCTCCCCGCCGATCCACGCGGTGAGGGCCTGATGGTCGGTGCTCGCCGGGCGAACGAGCAGCTTGGCGTATTTCTCGGTGGCGTACCGGCCGACCCCGAAAAAGCGCAGATACAGCGACCTGTCCGATGCACCGCGGTGCAAGTCTTGCAGCGCTTGGACGTCCGCGGGCACCGCCGGGCGGATGTGCACCAATCCCCCGTCGGCACGCACCGCGTGAATTCCGTCCGCACCCCTCACCGGCTCAGTATGACCCCACCGTGTTTCACCGAGGAGCGGTCCGGAGGTGAGGTCGATCAACCCCGGCGGGCAATGAAGAGTCGACACGGCAAGGCTTCGCTCACCTATCCACTCACCGGTCGCGACTTTTTCTCCTGCTGTGCCGGAGCGACAAGGAAAAGTGCCACGAGA
>DASQFG010000232.1:0-6174 GCA_035633315.1 Nakamurella sp.
CACTCCCTGCACGGAGTGGGACGTCCGCGCCCTGGTCAACCATGTGGTGGGGGAGAACCGCTGGGCGGTGCCGCTGTTCGGTGGCGTCACCATCGCCGAGGTGGGCGATCGGCTCGACGGTGACCTGCTCGGGGCGGATCCGGTGACGGCGTGGGACGAGTCCGCAGCCGAAGCCACCGCGGTGATCGACGAGATAGGCGCGATGGAGCGGACCGTGCACTTGTCCTTCGGCGACTTCCCTGGGCGTGAGTACGCCATGCAGCTGTTCGCGGACTTGCTGGTGCATGGCTGGGATCTGGCGAGGGCGACCGGACAGGACGCGACGCTCGACCCGGAGCTGGTCGCGGCCTGCGCGGGATGGTTCGCCAACCTGGCGCCGGCGTATCGCGAAGCCGGCGCGGTGGCGCCGCGACCGTCGGTGCCCGGTGACGCAGACGCGCAGACGCTGTTGCTGGCCGAGTTCGGCCGGGCCGCCGTACCGGCGACCTGACGGCGAGCAGGGTTCGATTCCTCAGGTTTCGTTTCCTTTGGGCTCGACGACTTGAGGCGGTTGTTGCCTGTCCGGGGTGAGTGGGACCAAGGCCATCCCACTCACGTCGCCCCGCTCACCCAAGGCGAAGATCAGACCCAACTCAATCGCGATTGAACAGCAACAAGTGCGGCGTGAGCCCTCCGTTTCCCTGACCCCGGTGGGTCGGACCATGATCCCACCAAGAGCCGAAACCGAGGTGACCCCACGCATCCAAGGGGCCGCTGCGCGGCGCCCATCGGGAACCGGTCCGATCAGTCATTCGCGGATCCGGCGGTCGACAGGTCCAGCACGACTGGAGGTCGGGAGCGGGTGTCCACCCGGAGTTGGAAGATGTCGGGGCGGCTGTAATGGCCCACCGGGTCGAAGAACCGGCGGGCGGCGCGCACCGCGGCCAGGTCGACGCCGGCGTACAGGATCGTCTCCTCGTGCCGTGCGGGCCCGGCCAAGATATTCCCGGTGGGATCGATGATCACGCTGTTGCCGGGTTCCACCCAGCCCTTGTTGTCGTGATCCGTGGCCCACAGGCGATCGCGGTGAGGGAAGTCGGCCGGGATCTGGTCGACGTGAAGGCAGGGGTTGACGCCTATCACGTAGCACCGACCTTCCAAGGCTATGTGCCGCATGGTGGCGATCCAGCCGTCGCTGGGGGCGAGGGTCGGGGCGGCCCAGATGTCGACGCCCTGGCTATAGAGGTAGTAGCGGGCCAAGGGCATGAAGTTCTCCCAGCAGGTCAGTCCGGAGAGCCTGCCGTGCGGCGTGTCGATGACGGGAAGGGTGGAACCATCGCCCATACCCCACACGGTGCGCTCGGAGCCGGTGGGCATCAGCTTGCGGTGCTTGCCGAGCAGGGCACCGTCGGAACCGAAGTAGAGGGTGGTGTTGTAAATGGTGGCGCCGTGGGGCTCGCGTTCCTGCACCCCGATCACCACGTGGGCGCTCACGGTGCGGGCGGCGGCACCCAACGCTTCGGTGACAGGCCCTGGCACGACGACGGCCTGATCGACCAGCATCGCGTACCAGTCCTCGTCGCCGTCCCAAATCGGTCTGGAGTCGATCCAGATAGGTGTTCCGGGAATGAACACCTCGGGGAATACCACGATCCTCGCGCCGCTGCTGGCGGCTTGGTGCAGCAGCGTGATCGCTTTGTCGATGCAGGCGCGCTGGTCCATCAGGATGTACGCCGCTTGCACGGCGGCGACCGTCACGGTAGCCATGCCGTTCCTCCTTTGGGGCGGACCTGAAGGGCGATCGGCCCCGCGGACCCGTTTGGCGCCGCGGACCACCCGTCACCTTCGTGGTTCGCTGAGCAGAGCGATTCTCCCAGAGGTGAGCAACGGTGACGCGGTTTTCGTGCTGGCAGGCCTCGGGCAACGTATGCCGGTGAGGTTGCAGAGCCGGGAGGTGCAACCCGCGGGGTTTGCCAAGGCGATCGCGTCACTCCCGGAGCAACAGGTTTGCTCGGGCTGGTCGCCGACAGCCGCGGGATCGGCGGTGCGAGCCGCGGCGAAAACAGCTCACCAAACACCTCGCGGCCGGTATCGACCCGGGGCGACGATGAGGAAACTGCACAAGGCCCGCGAGGCCCGCAAACGTGCCAGGTACGCCGCCGAACTTGCCCACCCGGGTGTGGAGGCAGGGAATCCATGAACGCCGTCAAGGCGGTCTCAGGACCGGCAAGGCATCCTCGGCGATCACCACGACGGGGTGGTGGCCGCCGACCTGCTCCGCCGGAGCGCAGTCGGGTCCAGTCGCCTACCGGGAGGCTTCGCCACGCGGAGTAGCCCGCCACCGGCGCCGCTTCGTGCGGCGGGCAGGATGTGAGGGTCGGCAGGCGTACGCGATGGGGACATTGTCCCCGGCCGGACGTAAGTTACCGGTGAGTAGCTTTGCCGTATCGTGCAGTCGTCGGCCGGGATCGGCGGCGCTGAGCGTCCCGCCCGGACCGGCAGGAACAGGAGATGAACAGCGCCGATGACGTGGTGGTCGTGGCTCATGGGAACCATCGCGGTGACCTTCATCGTGGTCGGGTTCGGCATGCTGTTCCGAGCGGGGGGGCAGATCTTCCGGCATGTGCGATTGGGTCAGCCCGACCCGTATCGGGCCGGTCCGGTGTTCCACCGCCTCGGCACCCTGATCAAGGAGTTCCTCGGGCACACCCGGATGCTCAAGTGGGGATTCATCGGGGCCGCGCACTGGTTCGTGATGATCGGCTTCGGTGCGCTGTTCCTGACGTTGGTGGGTGCCGTCGGGGAGACGTTCTCGCCGACCTTCGAGATCCCGTGGCTCGGTTACCAGGACTGGTACGGGCTGTTCGTGGAGCTCATCGCGGCGACCACGGTGCTGGGCATCACCACCCTGATCACGGTTCGGCAGCTGAACCATCCGCGCCGGCCCGGACGGAAGTCCCGGTTCGCCGGGTCGAATTTCTGGCAGGCGTATTTCGTCGAGTCGGTAATCCTGGCGGTTGGTGTCTGCATCTTCCTGATCCGCGGATTCCAGTCGGCCAACGGGATCCTGCCGTACCCGACATGGGCCGCGCCGATCTCCACCTGGCTGGGGAGTTGGCTGCCGGCGTGGTTGTGGGCGGTGTCCTTCGTCGCGTTGATCAAGATCGTGGTGTCGATGGTGTGGGCGATCGTGATCGCCCGGAACCTGACGATGGGCGTGGCCTGGCACCGTTTCCTGGCCTTCTTCAACATCTACTTCAAGCGGGAGGACACCGGGCGCACGGCGTTGGGCTCGCTCGCGCCGATGCTGTCGAACGGCGAGGTGCTGAACCTGGAGGAGGCCGACCCGGAGAAGGACACCTTCGGCGCCGGGAAGGTCGAGGACTTCACGTGGAAGGGCTGGCTGGACTTCGCGACCTGCACCGAATGCGGTCGCTGCCAGTCGCAGTGCCCCGCGTGGAACACGGCAAAACCGTTGTCCCCGAAGCTGGTGATGCTCTCGCTGCGGGACCATTCCTTCGCCAAGGCGCCGTATCTGGCGGTCGGCGGCGGCAAGGACATGGCCGGTGACGAGAAAGCGTCGGCCGAGCAATTGGCCGGAGTCCCGCCGACCGCGCTGGCCGAGGCGGACCGCCCGCTGATCGGCGCCGCCGAGCTGAACGGGGTGATCGATCCCGAGGTGCTGTGGGACTGCACCACCTGCGGCGCCTGCGTGGAGCAGTGCCCGGTGGATATCGAGCACGTCGACCACATCGTGGACATGCGCCGCTACCAGGTGATGATCGAGTCGGAGTTCCCGTCCGAATTGGGCGGGTTGTTCCGGAACCTGGAGAACAAGGGCAACCCGTGGGGACAGAACAACAAGGAGCGGATGGCCTGGGCGGAGGGCCTTGACTTCGAGGTCCCGGTGATCACCGACGTCATCGATCCCGATCACGAATACCTGTTCTGGGTGGGCTGCGCGGGGGCGTTCGACGACCGGGCGAAGAGGACCACCCGGGCCGTGGCCGAGCTGATGTACATGGCCGCCGTCGGGTTCGCGGTGCTGGGCACCGCCGAAACGTGCACCGGCGATCCGGCCCGCAGGGCGGGCAACGAGTTCCTGTTCCAGATGATGGCGCAGGCCGCGGTGGACACCATCAACGACGCGTTCGGTGAGCGGACGAAGCGCAAGATCGTGGTGACCTGTGCGCACTGCTTCAACACGCTGACCAACGAATACCCCGACCTCGGTGGGCACTACGAGGTGGTGCACCACACCCAGCTGCTGAACCGGCTGGTCCGCGACCGTCGGCTCGTCACCGTCACCCCGGTCGGCCGGGACGTCACGTACCACGACCCGTGCTACCTGGGCAGGCACAACAAGGTCTATTCCCCGCCTCGGGAGCTGATCGAGGCCTCCGGAGCGACGCTGAAGGAGATGCCGCGGAACGCCGCGCGGTCCTTCTGCTGCGGCGCCGGCGGCGCGCGGATGTGGATGGAGGAGAAGGTCGGCAAGCGGATCAACCTGGAACGCACCGACGAGGCGCTGGACACCGGCGCGGACAAGATCGTCACCGGCTGCCCGTTCTGCCGGGTCATGCTCACCGACGGGCTCACCGCCCGGCAGGACTCCGGCGCCGCGCGCGCCGAGGTCGAGGTGCTCGACGTGGCGCAGATGCTGCTGGCCGGGGTGAAGGGCGAACGCTGACCGGCAGCCGAGTGACTGGGCCGCCGATCAGCCGAACTGGAACCCGAGCCGCTGCGTCTGGTCCTGTTTCACCCGTTCCCTGGTGGCCTCGAGGGTCCGCTGGATCGTGGCCAGGTCCTTCATCAGCTTGGTGTGGCTGGTCTGGGCGGGGATGTCCCGCAGTTCGATCCGGCGCTTGTCCGCGTCCGCCTCGTCCATGCGTCCATGTGCTCGATGTTCACCGCCTGATAATGCGAGATATCGCCCTTCGCCTCCAATTGCGCCTTGCGCTTCGGGTTGGTGACGAGCGGATTGGTGAGCTTCTCGTTGAAGTCCTTGAGTTTGGTGGCTGTGTCGGCAATGCTGCCACCGTTGCCGGTCATCACGTCGGTCGGCAACGATCCGGCATGCCCGTGGCATCGGAGGCGTCACGGGAGGAGTCCTGGGTGCCGCCGTCAAGGGAACAGCCAGCGGGAGCGCGGCGCTCGGTCATGCAATTGACCGTAGCAGATTGTTTTGTCATAGACGATCCAGTTCTGGACGAGAACGCGAGATGCCTTGCTGCGGCGTGGTCTAGAGTCAGGGGCTCGCCCCGATCGAGGCTTTGACGAGCGCAGAATGCCTTTCACGTTCGTTGGTGGAAGGGGTTGTGGTGGAAAGCGCCGGGATAAACCGGCATGAAGGAGGAGATGGAAACGCTCTACACCGAAGGAGTAGCGATCCACGGTGGCCCCGAGTCATGCGTTGGCGTTCCGCGAGGGCGCAGCGAAGCGTTGACAGGGGTACACGTAGGCCGGGCTATTGAGCCGCGAAATAACCCACTTCGGGGTGCCCACACTGTCATCACGGTGGAAGGCAACACTACCGCGGCGTTATCGCGAGCCGTTGGTGGGCCCCGCGCGGTCGGAGAACCAGGGCATGCGTGGAGCCTTCATGCGCGAGAACCGGGAGATCCCATGATCGCCCGACCGGTGGATGACCGGGCGGGCCGTCCAGGCAACGCCGAGGCGGTAATCCTGGAATGAACGATCATGGGAAGTCGGACATGCCTGTAGTACCTGCGAAGCGGCCGAACAACGCCGGGGTCCCGGCGGCGGAGGCCGTGGAGGAAAGGGGCATGACCAAGGGGAACACGGACAGCAAAACGCGTCCCGGACACAGAGCCGGGTCAGGCGCGTCCAATGCGCTGGATCGTGTGCGCGAGGTAGCACGAAGGGACAAGGAAGCGCGGTTCACGGCGCTGCTGCACCACGTCGACGTCGACCGTCTGCGGACGGCCTATTGGGCGATCAGCCCGAAGGCCGCTCCTGGGGTGGACGGGCAGACGTGGGCGGCCTACGGACAGGACCTGGAGACGAACCTTCGGGACCTGCACGGCAGGTTGCAGTCAGGGCGGTACCGGGCGAGCCCATCTCGTCGGGCGTACATCCCGAAGGCGGACGGGCGGCAGCGGCCGCTCGGCATCGCCACGCTGGAAGACAAGATCTCCCAGCGGGCCGTCGTCGAGGTGCTCAACGCCATCTACG
>DASQFG010000233.1:0-1797 GCA_035633315.1 Nakamurella sp.
GGTCGGCCCGGCGGAAAGCACGACTGGTGACACGTCAGACATTTCGGCGCCGCTTTTCCGGTGCCCGCCGGCTGCAGTCACGACCCGACGCCGGTCCGTTACGCGGCCACCACCGAGCAGCACTCGCGGCCAGAACTGGCCAGGTTTACCGACCCACGGCGTGCAGAAATCCCTATCCTTGACACAGGCAATTCGGCACGATCACGGTCACCTACGTTTCGCTCTGGTGGACGTGGCTCTGGAGGGTCGAATGCTGATTGCGGCGGCGCGGCTGTTCGACGGGCATGCGGACTCCATCGTGGAAGACCCCGCCGGCAGTCGGTGGTGTCGGTCACCGGCGGCGCCATCCCCGGGTCGACGACGCCCTATCCCGCGATCGCCAAGCGGTTGGCGGCCATCCAAGCCAACCACGCGGGCCCTGCACAGGGCCGGCGCACGCATCGTCTGCGAGACCGACGCCGGTGTCGGACCGAACAAGCCGCACAACGTCCTTCGCCACGGAGTCAGTGCCTTGCCTGTGCTTGGAATGAGCAGCGCACAGGCCCTCGGGCGAACACGTCCGTTGCCGCCGACATCTGCGGCGTCGGGGACCGGAAGGTCAGCATCCGGGAAGGATGCCGACATCATCGCCGTTCCCGGAAACCCCTCGACGACATCAGCTGCATCCAGCAGATACTCGCCGTGTTCGTCGCGGGCAATCGAGTCGGGCCGCCCGCGAGCCGCTCGTCGAAAGCGCCTGCTACTGCCGAACTCGTGCCCGCCGACTGCGAGCAGACCCGCGCGCCCTTACATCGCCCTTTCTGGGCACGAGTTCGTGTGCTGCGAGGGGTCATTCTCCGCTTCGGATGGTGTGGCGAGGCTTCCTTTCAGCGCCGGTACTTTCGGTCAGTGCCATACTTCCGGCCGCCCGGTGTGCGGCCGGTGGCGCCGAGGACGGCGAGCACAGTGCCCGCGCCGATCAGCGTGAGACCCGCGGTCAGCAGGATGACGCCGAGGAGGTTCACGATGGTCCTTCCAATCATCGTCGGCTCCCGGGGACGGTGACAACGGTCCCTTCCTCCGGTGGTTGTCGGTCGGGGAGGGCGGTGATGACGGCGGCTGCCAGGGTCAGCCCGGCCAGCTCGCCGACTGGGACCGCGCCCACCAGCAGCGCATCGGCGATGCGCTCGACGAGCTGCCCGCGGCGGACCGCACCGCCATCCGGGCGGCGTTGCCGGCACTGGCCCGGCTGGTCGATCAGCTTGCCGATCAGCGCAGCCAGACACACTGACGCGTCGAGTGCCGCGCGACCGGCGGTCCGATCGCGCGGAGGTGAGAGGCGGGTACCGGATTCGAACCGGTGTCGACGGCTTTGCAGGCCGCTGCCTCGCCTCTCGGCCAACCCGCCATCGTTGTCGTGCCTGATCGGACGCTACTGGAATTACCTCACGCTTCGCGACTCCTGTTCTGGTGCCCATAGGGACGGCTCAACGTACGTCCGCGATCACGCCAGGGCAGCGGCCCGGCGTGCCGGAAGTTCGCGGGAGCCGTTCATTTGATGAAACCCGTCACATCCGGGCCTGGCGTCCCGGTTCCGGCGGCGGGTGTGGTGCATAGCGGCTACAGTCGTGGGTAGATACCCCCCTGGGTATCCCTGCGCGGAGGACCGGAGGGACACCGTCATGATCGCCGTGGCCGTCTTCGTCGTCCCCGAAAGTCCCTGTGGGCAACTCTTGTGGAGGTTGTGAGATGACGTCGTTCTTCGCGTTCATGGCAAGTGCGGCCGGCCGGATCACCCGGATCGCGGCGGGCGTGGTG
>DASQFG010000234.1:0-13700 GCA_035633315.1 Nakamurella sp.
CGATGACGATGAAGGGGAGGCCGCGAAATGATCAGCGACCCGCGCGACATCATCCTGCGACCGGTCGTGTCCGAGAAGAGCTACGGCCTGCTCGAGTCCGGCTCGTACACCTTCGAGGTCCACCCCGGCGCGAACAAGACCCAGGTCAAGATCGCCATCGAGAAGATCTTCGACGGGGTCAAGGTCGTGTCGGTGAACACCATCAACCGGCAGGGCAAGCGCAAGCGCACCCGCGCCGGATACGGGCAGCGTAAGTCGACCAAGCGCGCGATCGTCACGCTGTCCAAGGACAGCAAGCCGATCGACGTCTTCTCGGGCGCCTGATTTGAATGTCACAGGGTAGGGATTGAGAAACGATGGGCATTCGCAAATACAAGCCGACGACCCCAGGTCGCCGCGGCTCCTCGGTGAGCGATTTCGCCGAGATCACCCGCGACACCCCGGAGAAGTCGCTGGTCCGTCCGCTGCACTCCAAGGGTGGCCGCAACGTGCACGGCCGGGTCACGACCCGGCACCAGGGCGGCGGTCACAAGCGGGCGTACCGCGTGATCGACTTCCGGCGCGCGGAGAAGGACGGTGTGCCGGCCACGGTCGCGCACATCGAGTACGACCCGAACCGCACCGCCCGGATCGCGCTCCTGCACTTCGCGGACGGCGACAAGCGCTACATCATCGCCCCGGAGAAGCTGCGCCAGGGTGCCACGGTGGAGACAGGCCCTGCTGCCGACATCAAGCCGGGCAACAATCTGCCGCTGCGCAACATCCCGGTCGGCACGGTCGTGCACGCCATCGAGCTGCGGCCCGGCGGCGGCGCGAAGATCGCCCGCTCGGCCGGTGCCAAAGTGCAGCTGGTGGCCAAGGACGGTCCGTACGCACAGCTGCGGATGCCCTCCGGAGAGATTCGCAACGTCGACGTGCGCTGCCGCGCCACCATCGGCGAGGTGGGCAACGCCGAGCAGGGCAACATCAACTGGGGCAAGGCCGGCCGGATGCGCTGGAAGGGCAGGCGCCCGACCGTCCGCGGTGTCGCGATGAACCCGGTGGATCACCCGCACGGCGGCGGTGAGGGCAAGACCTCCGGTGGTCGTCACCCGGTGAACCCGGGCGGCAAGCCGGAGGGGCGCACCCGGCACCCGAAGAAGGCCAGCGACGCGATGATCGTCCGGCGCCGGCGCAAGGGCGGCAAGAAGCGGTGACGTCCTTGATCAAGACAACACAGATCCATTCCCCGAAGACCACCGCGATCCATTCGACCGAAACCACCGAGAGCTGAGCAGGAAGGTAGGCAAGAGATGCCACGCAGTCTCAAAAAGGGCCCGTTCATCGACGACCACCTGCTCAAGAAGGTGGACGCGGCGAACGACAAGGGTGCCAAGTCCGTCATCAAGACCTGGTCACGCCGCTCGACGATCATCCCCGACATGCTCGGGCACACGATCGCCGTGCACGACGGCCGCAAGCACGTGCCGGTGTTCGTCACCGAGTCGATGGTCGGCCACAAGCTTGGCGAGTTCGCCCCGACGCGGACCTTCAGGGGTCACATCAAGGACGACCGTCGTGCGCGCAGGGGATGAGCGCCGCCGTGATCAAGACAGTGGATAAGGGAAATATGGAGGGCCGCAAATGAACGCCAAGGCAGAGCAGGCAGAAGAGCTGCCGCGCGCCCGGGCTCAGGTGCGCTACGCCAACCTGACGCCGATGAAGGCCCGCCGGGTCGTCAACCTGATCCGAGGATTGGACGCAGCCGCAGCGGCATCTGTCCTGCGGTTCTCCCCGCAGGCCGCGAGCGAGCCGGTGGCCAAGCTGCTGGCCTCCGCCGTCGCCAACGCGGAGAACAACCAGGGTCTGGACCCGAGCACGCTGATCGTCGACACCATCTACGTCGACGAGGGCCCGACGCTCAAGCGGTTCCAGCCCCGGGCGCAGGGCCGGGCGTTCCGGATCCGCAAGCGGACCTGTCATATCACCATCGAGCTGGTGTCGGTGGAATCAGATGTCACCGGCAACGCGTCCGGGCGTCGAGATGGTCGCCGCGGCGGTACCAGTCGCAACTCGAGCACGAAGGGAAGGACCCGCTAGTGGGTCAGAAGATCAACCCGCACGGGTTCCGTCTCGGCATCACCACCGACTGGAGCTCCCGCTGGTATGCCGACAAGTCGTATGCGGAATACGTCGCCGAGGACGTGCAGATCCGCAAGCTGATGGCCAAGGGCATGGAGCGTGCCGGGATCTCCAAGGTGGAGATCGAGCGCACCCGTGACCGGGTGCGGGTGGACATCCACACGGCCCGTCCCGGCATCGTCATCGGCCGGCGCGGTGCCGAGGCCGACCGCATCCGCGGTCAGCTCGAGAAGCTCACCGGCAAGCAGGTCCAGCTGAACATCCTCGAGGTGCGTAACCCCGAGTCCGATGCCCAGCTCGTCGCGCAGGGTGTCGCCGAGCAGCTGTCCAACCGCGTCTCGTTCCGTCGCGCGATGCGCAAGTCGATGCAGTCGGCGCAGCGGTCGCCGCAGGTCAAGGGCATCCGGGTGCAGTGCTCGGGTCGCCTGGGCGGCGCGGAGATGAGCCGGTCGGAGTTCTACCGCGAGGGTCGGGTGCCGTTGCACACCCTTCGCGCCGACATCGACTACGGCTTCTTCGAGGCCAAGACCACCTTCGGCCGGATCGGCGTGAAGGTTTGGATCTACAAGGGCGACAAGTCCGGCACCCTGGCTGAGCAGCGCGCCGCCGACGCGGCCGCCGCTCAGCGCGGTGCCCGCGAGCGTGGCGACACCCGCGGCCGCGACGACCGTGCGGATCGCCCCCGTGGCCGCCGTTCCGGCTCGTCCGGCACCACCCCGACCTCCACCGAGGCCGGCCGTGCCGCCGTCGAGGAGAACCCGGAAGCCGCTGCGCCCGAGAGCACAGGGGTCTGATCATGCTGATTCCCCGCAAGGTGAAGCACCGCAAGCAGCACCGTCCGCACCGGACCGGGATGGCCAGCGGCGGCACCACCGTGACCTTCGGCGACTACGGCATCCAGGCTCTCGAGCCCGCCTACGTCACCAACCGGCAGATCGAGTCCGCCCGTATCGCCATCAACCGGCACATCCGCCGTGGCGGCAAGGTGTGGATCAACATCTACCCGGACCGCCCGCTCACCAAGAAGCCCGCCGAGACCCGCATGGGTTCCGGCAAGGGTTCGCCGGAGTGGTGGGTGGCCAACATCAAGCCGGGTCGCGTGCTCTTCGAGATGAGCTACCCGACCGAGGCCATCGCCCGCGAGGCGCTGCGCCGTGCCATCCACAAGCTGCCCATGAAGTGCCGCATCGTGACCCGGGAGGGTGGTGAGTCCTGATGGTGACCACCACGAACGAACTGCGTGAGCTCGGCCAGGAGGAACTGGTCGCCCGGCTGCACGAGCACAAGGAGGAGCTGTTCAACCTCCGGTTCCAGATGGCCACCGGCCAGATGGACAACAATCGCCGGCTGCGGACGGTCCGGCACGACATCGCCCGGATCTACACCGTCATGCGCGAGCGTGAGCTCGGGCTGTCGGTCGGGCCTGACGGGCCGATCACTACAGGAGGTGCCGCGTGAGCGAGCAGCAGGACGTCATTGCCGACGTGGACACAACAGTGGACGCGCCGACTGTGACATCAGCGAAGAAGCGCGGCGAGCGCAAGACCCGCGAGGGCATGGTCGTCTCGGACAAGATGGACAAGACGATCGTGGTCGAGCTGGAGGACCGGGTGAAGCACCCGCGCTACTCCAAGGTCATCCGCCGGACCACCAAGGTCAAAGCGCACGACGAGAACGGCACCGCCGGCATCGGCGACCGCGTCCTGCTGGCCGAGACCCGGCCGCTGTCCGCCACCAAGCGGTGGCGGCTGGTTCAGGTCCTCGAGCGGGCCCAGTAACGCTGACGAGAGTTCCCGGCGGCCGTTGAGGTCGCCGGAACTGCATTGAGAAACCGAGACAAACCAACGCTGCTCCGCAGGGGGGCAACGGAATAGCAGCACCAACGCTGCTCCGCAGGGGCAACGGAATAACGGCAATAGTGCTTGCGGACGGAGTTCCGACCGACGAGCGCACATCGCAAAGGTTGGGACTGACGTGATTCAGCAGGAGTCCAGACTCCGGGTCGCCGACAACACCGGCGCCAAGGAGATCCTGTGCATCCGCGTGCTCGGCGGCTCCTCCCGTCGGTACGCAGGCATCGGCGACATCATCGTGGCGACCGTCAAGGACGCCATCCCGGGTGCCGGTGTGAAGAAGGGCGACATCGTCAAGGCCGTCATCGTGCGCACCGTCAAGGAGAAGCGTCGGGCGGATGGCTCGTACATCAAGTTCGACGAGAACGCCGCCGTGCTGCTCAAGGGTGACGGCGACCCGCGGGGCACCCGCATCTTCGGGCCGGTCGGCCGGGAGCTGCGCGACAAGAAGTACATGAAGATCATTTCGTTGGCACCGGAGGTGCTGTGATGGGCATGAAGGTGAAGAAGGGCGACACCGTCCTGGTCATCGCAGGGAAAGACAAGGGTGCCAAGGGAAAGGTCATCCAGGCCTACCCGGAGACCGGCCGCGTGCTGGTCGAGGGCGTCAACCGGATCAAGAAGCACACCAAGGTCTCGACGACCCAGCGTGGCGCGAAGTCCGGCGGCATCGTCACCCAGGAGGCGGCGATCCACATCTCCAACGTGCAGGTCGTGGACGGCGACAACAAGCCGACCAGGGTCGGCAAGCGCATCGATTCGGAGGGTCGGCGCGTTCGCGTGTCGCGCCGCACCGGTAAGGACATCTAGGCATGACGAGTTCAACCATCGCAGAGGCGAGCGCGCCGCCGCGGCTGAAGACGCGGTACGACGAGGAGATCAAGTCGGCGCTGCTGGAACAGTTCGGTTTCGACAACGTCATGCAGATTCCTCGCGTGGTCAAGGTTGTCGTCAACATGGGCGTCGGCGAAGCGGCGCGTGACGCGAAGCTGATCGAGGGCGCTGTCCGCGATCTGGCGACGATCACCGGACAGAAGCCGGTGATCCGCAAGGCGACCAAGTCCATCGCGCAGTTCAAGCTGCGCGAGGGCATGCCCATCGGCGCCAAGGTGACCCTGCGCGGCGATCGGATGTGGGAGTTTCTCGATCGACTGCTGACCATTGCGCTGCCCCGTATCCGCGACTTCCGCGGCCTGTCGGGCAAGCAGTTCGACGGCAACGGCAACTACACCTTCGGTCTGTCGGAGCAGTCGATGTTCCACGAGATCGACATCGACCGGATCGACCGGGCCCGCGGCATGGACATCACTGTGGTGACCACGGCCGTCACGGACGACCAGGGGCGCGCGCTGCTGCGGCAGCTCGGCTTCCCGTTCAAGGAGAACTGAGATGGCCAAGACCGCGCTGATCATGAAGGCCAAGCGCAAGCCCAAGTTCAAGGTGCGCGGCTACACCCGCTGCAACCGGTGCGGGCGCCCGCACTCGGTCTACAAGAAGTTCGGCCTGTGCCGGATCTGCCTGCGCGAGATGGCGCACGCCGGCGAGCTGCCCGGCGTCACCAAGTCGAGCTGGTAATCGTCGGCTCCGCCGATAGGTAAGGACGCCTTCGGCGGCTCGAATGCTTTAAGGCGGCACCCCCGTCCTGCGCGGATCAACATGGTCAGCGCGGACAAACTCGTTGACTCCCGTCACACGAGTCCCATAACAAGCACGTTCGTCCGCGCGGTCGAAGTTGATCCGCGCCGACACCGACATCGACACCGACACACCGACATCGTCACAGGCCCACGACCGGCGGGACCGGCCAGGGAACCAGGCGAGAGAGGCACGACCGACCATGACCATGACCGACCCGATCGCGGATTTCCTGACAAGGATCCGCAACGCCAACTCGGCGTACCACGAAGAGGTCGTCATGCCCTTCTCGAAGTTGAAGGGCAACATCGCCGACATCCTGGTCAAGGAGGGCTACATCGCCTCCTGGACCACCGCAGAGGCCACCGTGGGCAAGTCCCTGGTGGTCAACCTCAAGTACGGCCCGAACCGTGAGCGGTCCATCGCCGGAGTCCGCCGGGTGTCCAAGCCCGGGCTGCGCGTCTACGCGCGCTCGACCGAGCTGCCCAAGGTGCTCGGCGGGCTGGGCGTCGCCATCATCTCGACCTCGACCGGTCTGCTGACCGACCGGCAGGCCGCCAAGAAGAAGGTGGGCGGGGAAGTCCTCGCCTACGTCTGGTAAGGGGGAACGACATGTCACGAATCGGAAGACTGCCGATCCCCGTTCCTGCCGGGGTCGACGTGAGCATCGACGGATCGCTGGTGACGGTGAAGGGCCCGAAGGGCGCCCTCACCCACACCCTGGTCGAGCCGATCTCCATCAGCCGCCAGGACGGCGAGCTGGTGGTGACCCGCCCGGACGACGAGCGCGATTCCCGCGCCCGCCACGGGCTGACCCGCACGCTGGTCAACAACATGGTCGTCGGCGTCACCCAGGGCTACACCAAGTCGATGGAGATCGTCGGCGTCGGCTACCGGGTGACCGCCAAGGGCAGCAACCTCGAGTTCGCTCTCGGTTACTCGCACTCCGTGCCCGTCGAGGCGCCGAAGGGCATCACCTTCGTCGTAGAGTCCCCGATCAAGTTCCGGGTCGAGGGCATCGACAAGCAGCAGGTCGGCGAGGTTGCCGCGAACATCCGCAAGCTCCGCAAGCGCGACCCGTACAAGGGCAAGGGCGTGCGGTACGCCGGCGAGGTCGTCAGGCGCAAGGTCGGAAAGACAGGTAAGTGATCATGGCAACCTCCGTTTCTCACGCGCGGCGTACCGCGCGGACCCGGCGCCACTTCCGGCTGCGCAAGAAGGTCATTGGCAGCGGGGTACGTCCTCGTCTGGTGGTCACCCGCTCGTCCCGGCACATCGGTGTCCAACTGGTCGACGACTCGACCGGCCGCACCCTGGCCTCGGCCTCGACCCTGGAGGCGGACCTGCGTGCCGCCGACGGCGACAAGAGCGCCAAGGCCCGCAAGGTCGGTGAGCTGGTCGGCCGGCGTGCCGTCGCGATCGGAGCCGTCTCGGTCGTTTTTGATCGCGGTGGCGACGCCTATCACGGGCGCATCGCCGCGCTGGCGGACGGCGCCCGCAGCGCCGGACTGGAGTTCTGACGATGACCGGCACCAACACAGCATTCGACTGCATGATCGAGAGGGATAACTGATGCCCGGACCCCAACGCGGCGGCTTCGGCGGCGGCGACCGATCCGGTGGAGCCGGCGACCGTGCTGGATCGGGTGATCGTCGGGACCGCCGCGGCGGCCGCGACGGCCGTCGTGACGCGCCCGTCGAGAAGAACCCGCTGCTCGAGCGGATCGTGGTGACCAACCGGGTCGCCAAGGTCGTCAAGGGCGGCCGGCGGTTCTCGTTCACCGCTCTGGTCGTCGTCGGTGACGGTGACGGCTCGGTCGGCGTCGGCTACGGCAAGGCCAAGGAGATCCCCGCGGCCATCGCCAAGGGCGTCGAAGAGGCCAAGAAGTACATGTTCAAGGTGCCGCGCATCGCCTCGACCATCCCGCACCCCGTGCAGGGTGAGGCGGCGGCCGGTGTGGTGCTGCTGCGCCCGGCCAGTCCGGGTACCGGCGTCATCGCCGGTGGCCCGGTGCGAGCGGTGCTGGAATGCGCCGGCATCCACGATGTGCTGAGCAAGTCGCTCGGCTCGGACAACCCGATCAACATCGTGCACGCCACCATCCAGGCGCTGAAGAACCTGCAGCGTCCGGAAGAGGTTGCGGCCCGCCGCGGGCTGCCGATCGAGGATGTCGCGCCGGCAGCCATGCTGCGGGCGCGCGCCGGCCAGGGGGTCTGACGACTATGGCTGCATCAAATCCCAAGCTCAAGGTGACCCAGGTCAAGTCCACCATCGGCAACAAGCGCCCGGCCCGCGAGTCGGTCCGTTCGCTCGGCCTCAAGCGCATTCATCACAGCGTGGTCGTCGAGGACAACGCGGTGAACCGCGGGTACATCAACCGCGCGACGCACCTGTTGTCGGTTGAAGAAATCTCAGATGTAGCAGTAGGAAGTGACCAACAATGACGATCAAGGTCCACCACCTGCGCCCGGCTCCGGGCGCCAAGACCGCCAAGACCCGCGTCGGTCGAGGAGAAGGCTCGAAGGGCAAGACCGCCGGTCGCGGCACCAAGGGCACCGGCGCCCGCAAGAACGTCCCCGCGGCGTTCGAGGGTGGCAACCTGCCGCTGCACATGCGGCTGCCGAAGATGCGCGGCTTCAGGAACCGCTTCCGCGTCGCCTATCAGGTGGTCAACGTCGGTCAGCTGGCCACGCTGTTCCCCGCCGGGGGCACCGTGGGCGTCGACGATCTGGTGAAGGCCGGCGCCGTGCGTTCCGGCCGGCCGGTCAAGGTTCTCGGTGACGGGGACATCGACGGCGTCTCGCTGCAGGTGTCGGCCAACGCGTTCTCGGCGTCGGCCATCGACAAGCTGGCCGCCGCCGGCGGGAGCGCCGCCACCCTCTGACCCACCCGCACCTGACCCACCCGCACCTGACCCACCTTGCACTCTGACCCAACTGCGCGAAACGCTGCCGCCCGGCGCACCCGCTGATTCTGCGAGCTACACGGGCGGCAGCGCTGTTTCCGGCGCAGGCCATGCACAACGACGAGATCGCGTTCATCCCACCGACCAAATGGGAGGGCGAATCCGGCGGCCGGTTCGCGTTCCTGCACCCGCTTGCCAGCATGGATCTGGTCCGCGAGATCCTCGACCGCACCAAGTGAGTCTGGGCAGATGCTGGTGCTGACCCAGCGCCGCGAGCCCGCTCGCGGGGCGGTCCGTGGGCTCTCGCCGACGAATGCCGTCGATAGGCAGTGCGTAGGTTAGAGTCGAAGGCTGCGGCCGGCGCCTCGCCGGCTCCATGATGGTGCTCGCAGGACAGTCGTACAGGTCCTGCGTGTCCCGCGAAATGCCGAGCGGCCGGGCTGTCTACCCAGGCTTGAGCGGCAGAGGTTCGACAGAATGACACAGGACATGCAGTACATAGGGGACGAAGGACTGTCAGGACACGGCTCACGGCCGTCGCAGAAGGACGGAGGGTCCGGTCGTCCGACCGGGTCATCCGCCACCGGCTCGTCACCACCGCTGCCGGTGTAGCCAGGAGGACCATTGCTCGCCGCATTCGCCTCGGCGCTGAAGACGCCGGATCTCCGTAAGAAGATCCTCTTCACGCTCGCCATGGTCGCCGTCTACCGCCTCGGTGCCACCGTGCCCTCGCCCGGGGTGTCCTACAGCGCCGTCAACGTCTGTATCGACGAGGCCGGTTCCGGCACCGACCTGTTCACCGTGCTGAACCTGTTCTCCGGCGGCGCGCTGCTGCGGCTCAGCGTGTTCGCGCTGGGCATCATGCCCTACATCACCGCGTCGATCATCGTCCAGCTGCTCACCGTCGTCATCCCGCGGTTCGAGCAGCTCAAGAAGCAGGGGCAGGGCGGCCAGGCCAAGCTCACCCAATACACCCGGTACCTGACGATCGGTCTCGGCGTCCTGCAGTCCACCGCGTTCGTCGCGCTGGCCATCAACGGCCAGATGTTCCCGGGCTGCTCGGCGACCGACCAGATCGTTCCGGACCAGAGCGCGTTCGCCCTGATCGTGCTGGTGCTGACGATGACCGCCGGCACCGCCACCATCATGTGGATAGGCGAGCTGATCACCGATCGCGGCATCGGCAACGGCATGTCGATCCTTATCTTCACCTCGATCGCGGCCCGGATCCCGGCCGAGGGCAAGAACATCCTGGACAACCAGGGCGGCGTGGTCTTCGGCGCCATCGTGGTCATCGCGCTCGGCATCATCGCGGCCGTGGTCTTCGTCGAACAGGGCCAGCGACGGCTGCCGGTGCAGTACGCCAAGCGGATGATCGGTCGGAAGATGTACGGCGGGACGAACACCTACCTGCCGCTGAAGGTGAACCAGGCGGGCGTGATCCCGGTCATCTTCGCGACGTCGCTGCTGTACCTGCCGTTGCTGCTGGTACAGCTGGTCACCCCCACCACCACCAACGCAGATGGGACGACCGATGTCAGCGGGTGGGGGCAGTTCCTTAGCTTGTATGTCGTCAACCAGTCCAGCTGGGTGCACATCTTGCTGTACTTCTCGTTGATCATCTTCTTCACGTACTTCTACGTCGGCATCACGTTCAACCCCACCGAGCGGGCCGAGGAACTGCGCAAGTACGGGGGCTTCATCCCCGGCATCCGCCCCGGTCGGCCGACCGCCGAATACCTGCAGTTCGTGCTGTCCCGGATCACCCTGGCCGGTTCCATCTACCTGGGCATCGTGGCGATCCTGCCCAACCTGTTCCTGGAGCTGACCGGCGAGGGGAACAACCAGAACTTCCCCTTCGGCGGTACCGCGGTGCTGATCATGGTCGGCGTCGGCCTTGACACCGTGAAGCAGATCGAGACCCAGCTGATGCAACGCAACTATGAAGGGTTCCTGCGCTGATGAGAGTCCTGATCGTCGGACCGCAGGGTGCCGGCAAGGGCACCCAGGCCGTGTTGCTGGCGGAGAACCTCAAGGTGCCGCACATCTCCACCGGTGACATCTTCCGGGCCAACGTGGGTGCCGGGACCGATCTGGGCATGCTGGCCAAGCGCTACATGGACGACGGCGAACTGGTGCCCGACGAGGTGACCAGCGCGATGGTGTCGGCGCGGCTCGCGGAGCCGGACGCCGAGCCGGGCTTCCTGCTCGACGGCTTCCCGCGCACGGCGCCGCAGGCGCGCTGGCTGCAGGGGCTGCTGGCCGAGCGCGGCCAGAAGATCGACTCGGTGCTGCTGCTGGAAGTGCCGGACCACGTGCTGATGGAGCGGATGCTGGCCCGCGGCCGCGCCGACGACACCGTCGATACCATCACCCGCCGGCTGGAGCTGTACCACACCGAAACCAAGCCGCTGCTGGACTACTACGCGAACCTGGTCGTCCCGGTGGACGGGTCCGGCACGGTCGACGAGGTTCAACAGCAGGCGCTGACCGCGCTGGACCGCTGAGCGTTGCGGTCGCTGTCGAGAACGTGGCTGTTTGATGGGTACCGATGATTGAGCGCTCGATCCAACTCAAAACCCGCGGTGAGCTGCAGGCCATGCGGGCCTCCGGCCTGGTGCTGGCCCGCGCGATCGTCGCGGGACGGGCGGCGGTGGCGCCCGGTGTCAGCACCATGGAGGTCAACGACGCGGTCGCCGCGGTCATCGCCGACGCAGGAGCGACCAGCAACTTCCTGCACTACGGCGCCCGCGGGGCGGACCCGGGCTTCCCGGCAACCATCTGCGCCTCGGTCAATTCCGAGATCGTGCACGGCATCCCCTCGGCCATCCGGATCCTGGCCACCGGCGACCTGCTGTCCATCGACGCCGGATGCATCCTGGACGGCTGGCACTCCGACTCCGCCGTCTCGGTGCACGTGGGTGAGGCACCGTCGATGGAGGAGGTCGATCTGATCGCCGCCTGCGAGCTGGCGATGTGGGCCGGCGTTGCGACCGCCCGACCGGACGGCCGGCTGGGCGACCTGTCGTGGGCGATCCAGAACTCGGTGGAGCAGTCCGGCCGCCAGGACGGCCGCCGGTACGGCTCGGTGGCCGGGTACGGCGGGCACGGCATCGGGACGGCCATGCACATGGCGCCCTTCGTGCCCAATCAGGGCAAGCGCGACAGGGGCCCACGGCTGATCCCGGGGATGGCGCTGGCCGTGGAGCCGATGATCACTCTCGGGCGGCCGGCGACCAGGGAACTCGGTGACGGCTGGACTGTCGTCACCAAGGACGGCAGCCGGGCGGCGCACGTGGAGCATTCCATCGCGATCACCGAGGACGGTGTGTCCGTGCTGACCGCGGCCGATGCGGGTGCCGCCGGTCTGGCGCGGTTCGGGGTCGTTCCGGTTTCGCTGGACTGACCGGGTGGGTGCTGTTCAGTCCCGGCGCAGCGGCCCGGGCATGACAGGTGTCGGCGCAGCCCGATCCCGCGCTGCCTTCGTGCTGGTGACGACGTTGCTGTGTGCGCTGACCCTCGGCCTGGGCTACGCCAACAAGGCGCGCTGTGTGGGCCCGGAGTTCGACAGCATGGGGCGCAGCGGACCCGACTACACCGTCCGGGTCGCGCGTGACGTCTGCTATTCCGACATCCAGCAGCTGTGGATCGGCCGGGACATCGACCGGCACGTGTTCCCGTACCTGTCCGGCGGCTACAACCCGGCGACCGAGCAGCTGTACGGCGGCGCCGTGGAGTACCCGGTGCTCACCGGGATGGCGATCCATCTCGCCGCGGCACCCTCGTCCAGCGACGGGCAGTTCCTGCTGTGGTCCGCCGTACTGCTGGCGGTGGCGGGGCTGCTGTCCGCGGCATTGCTGGCGTGGCCGGCCGGGCTGCGGTCGTGGTGGTTCGCGCTGGCGCCGCCCCTGGTGCTCTACGCCTTTCACAACTGGGACCTGTTCGCCGTGTGCGCGACGGTGGTCGCGTTCTGGGCGCTGCTGCGGGGCAGCCGACCGTCGGCCGCGGAGCCGCTGGCGGCTCGTGCACGTGCAGGTCGGGCCGGGACGATCGGCCGACGGGGTCCGCTGGTGGTGGCCGCCCTGGCGCTGGGTGTCGGCGCGGCCTTCAAGCTCTACCCGATGATGTTCGCGCTGCCGTTGGCGCTGTGGTTGGGCACCGGGGGATGGCGGCCGGTTGCGGGTGGCGCTCACCCGGTCCGTGCCCGGTGGCTCGCCGCCGCGGCCTTCGCGGCCGGCACCGCGGGCGTCTTCCTGCTGATCAACCTGCCGTTCATGATCCTGGGCTGGACGGGCTGGTGGGCCTCGTTCCAGTTCCAGTGGAGCCGGCCGATCGATCTCACCACCAACACCATCTGGTTCTGGGGTGCCCGGCCCTACAGCGATTCGTCCAACCTGGCCGTGCAGCACGACCTGGCGATGGCCGCGACGATCTCCACGTTGTCGGCCCTGCTGCTGGTCTGCGCGCTGGGTTTCATGCGCCTTCGCCGCGACGGGGTGTACCCGTGGCTGCCGGTGTGCGCGGCGATGGTCTGCGGGTACCTGCTGTTCAACAAGGTGCACTCACCGCAGTTCGCGCTGTGGCTGCTGCCGTTCTTCGTGCTGCTGCGGATCAGGGCCGGCTGGATCCTGGCCTACTTCGTGGCGGACGCGGCGATCGGGATCGGCTTCTTCCGCTGGCAGTACTTGATCGGTAGCGGACTGCCGAACGGCTCCTACGACGCGCTTTCGCCGCAACTCGTGCTGATCGGCGTCTGGGGTCGGGCCGCGCTGCTGATCGCGTTGACCGTCGTCTTCCTCCGGGCGCGGGTGGTGGACGTGCCGGCCAGGCAGACGAACGGCCCCCGACCCGCACGCCCGCGAGCCGAGGCGGAGCTCCCGCGACCCGACCCGGTCGGCCCGCCCGCATCATCTGGCGCGCCACTGGGCTGACCGTCGCCGGCCGGGTCGCCGGCCGGCGGGTGCGCGGCACGACGGGCCGCGCTCGGTGCGTTCTCAGTTGCGCCGGGCGTGAGCCATCCGCCGGATCGGCCGGGGGAGCAACACCGGTGGTGGCGACCTCCGCAGCATCCTGGCCGGACGCCGCCATTCGCTGCTGTACGAGCGGCAATTTCTTCATTCCTCCCCCCGATACAGCACGACCGGCACCCTGGGCCAACCGGCGCGCAGCGGAGGGGTCTGCGCGCC
>DASQFG010000235.1:0-4769 GCA_035633315.1 Nakamurella sp.
GTACTTGACGTCCTTTGCCGGCGGCCAGAACCACGGTCCGTACATCCAGCGACCGAACGCGCTCATCCCCGAGGGGTCGCCGGGATTCTGCGCCGGCATGTAGACGTGCGGGGTCCACAGGTTGCCCGGTCCGCCCCACTTTTCATAGTTCCAAGTCGGATCGTTCTTCGCCATCGTCGCCGCGTCGGGGACAAACGTCTTGTCCTGGACGACGAGCGGGGCGCCGAGGCCCAATCCTTCAAGAGCGCCGTCCTTCCCGATCAGCTTCTGCTCGGTGGGATCGGTGAGCAGGTAGCCGGCAGCTTCACCGGCGTACACGTTGAGCCGGGTGATGCCCCATGAGTGGTCGTGGGTCCACATCAGCCGCGCGCTCTGCTGGTTGGTGTAGAAGAACGTCTGCGCGCCCGGACCGGGATCCGGCATGTCGGGCACGTTGCTCACGCTGACGCCCTCGGGGTAGGCGGTTTCCTCGCCGGCCGGGGTGATCCACTGGTGCGGAGTGCCGTCGCTGATCCACGGGGTGATGCCGCCGTGCATGTGCAGGGTGGCGCGACTCTCCGCGAAGCAGGTCGTCGGCTTGGGATCCTGGGCGCACATGGGATTGCGCACGCCATCCAGGACGCTGCCCTCATCCGGTGCCATGTCCATGGGCACGCCATTGGCGTCCAGTTTCATCATGTCAGGGCCGGGACCGGAGCCCATCAGCGAGGTGTCGACGGGCAGGAACAGCTCTCCGCCTTGGCCCGTCGGAAGCAGGTTGCGGAACAGAACTCGCACTGGCCTGTCCTTGTTGGCGACGATTGTCGGCCCGAGGTAGTGGGGGTCGTCCACGCCGAGAGCCGGTGTGCCATCGGGCA
This sequence comes from Nakamurella sp., assembly GCA_035633315.1. Taxonomy (GTDB): domain Bacteria; phylum Actinomycetota; class Actinomycetes; order Mycobacteriales; family Nakamurellaceae; genus Nakamurella. The sequence goes on from DASQFG010000235.1 coordinate 858, forward strand.
ACAAGATCGCCGTGGCATCGACCGCCGGATCGAGATTCGCATTGGTCAGGCTGACGTGGTTGCCGGGCACCTTGCCGGTGGAGAGCTGGACGTACCCGCGCAGCAGGGTGGCCGGCAGGTCACTGTGGAACTTCATCCGGTACTGGACGACGGCGACCTCGTAGTAGTCCGAGCCGGGATAGCTGGTGGTGTCTGGAACCGCGACCGGAATGTACTGGCCGAGGTTGTTCTTCTGGTCCGGACCGAGTCCCGGGAGCGTATCGACGAACTTCTTCAGGCCGGGGGTGAGGTAACCGGCGCCGGGCGCGGTGACGTTGATCTTGGAGACGGCGCGCGCGACGGCAACCGTCGCCGTAGCGCTCGCGCCCCGGTCAACACCGCCGGCGTCGTTGATCGTCACACTCGGCGTGGACGAGTAGCCCGTCCCGCCGGCCGTGACATCGACCTTGCCGATGCCGATGGTCGCCGTCACCTTGGCCGGAGTCGGCGCCTCGTGGGTGAGCGTCCCGTCAAAGATCGTGACACCCGGAGCGGAGGTATACCCCGAGCCCGCTTCCACCACGTCGACTGAAGTGATCGTGAACGAGGGCGGCGTCGCGCTTGGGTCGAGCGATGTCATCGTCGCGGTCCCGGTCGCCTGCACCCCGTCGGGCAGGTCTGGCTTGTCGAAAACCACAACTGGCTGCACTTCGTAGACACCACCGCCGCCGGAGTCAACAGTGACGTTGTCGACGCCACCGCTGGCCTGCGCCGTGCCCGCAGCAGTCGGGTCGCCGCCGGCGATCGTGACGGCGGGAGCCGCGAAGCCGAAGCCCGGTTCATCCACCGCGATGCCCTCGATCACGCCTTCAGCGAGAACGGCCGTCGCGGCGGCTGTCGCCGTGGGGGTCACTCCCGAGGTGATGGCCACCGTCGGACTCGACGTGTATCCAGAACCGGCTGAGGTGACGGTGATGCCAGTGATGGCACCCGTCTTGGGAGCCACTGTCGCCGTGGCCTCGGCTCCGGTCCCACCGCCACCACTGATCTCGACGACGGCGTCGGAAAGGACCTGGGGGCTGTTCGCCCAGTTCGGGTACGGACCGAAATAGTGCGGGACCTTCGACTCGTCGGTGGCGCTCGTCGGCGCTGAGGATACCGCCGGTGCGGCCGCAGCCGCGGCCACCACAGAATCGGCGGCGGCGACGTTCACGCCGCTGGCTGCCTGTCTCTCCGGGGCCGGCGCCGCGACCGCGGCTTGCCCGGTCATTGCCACCAGCACGGACGCGGCCACTGAAGCAACGAAGAGCCTTCTCATCATGGTGCCCCTCCACCCTTTGCGAGACAGGGCTCGCCGTTAATACTCAACTACTCCGCGGCGGATAGGGCGAGGGTCTTTGGTCCCGGGATTGTGATGGGGCAATCCGACAGCCAACACCAATGATAACGCTGCGTTCCATTTACTCCCCAAAGGATCGGCCGGCCGCCCGAACGGGTATCTACGGATTCTTGATTCGTACCTCGAACCAGGAGGCCGGCGATGTCTTCCGTCGTCGCCAGATCGCCTCTGCTGGAGGTCTTTTCGACGAGGATAGCGATAGGAATGGAATCGGTAAGGTGCCCGAGCTCGGCATCGCCACGCGGGACGGTCGCGCCGCGCCAACCCACTGCGGCGCCACCGGATACGTTGGGTGATCATCGAAATAGCGCTTCGGGTGAAATCGTTGTTCACCCGAATAAGTCGGACGTTCCTCAGGGTCCGGTGAGCGGTGATTTCTGGGCGGGAGCCGGCGCACGTAAACGCAGATGCGGGAACCCATGCTGCGATTTGATGGACCCGACTGCAGGGACCAATGCCACGATTTGAACGACCAAGGACCGTGCTGCGCAGGGAGGCGACGGCCTTCAATGAGAGCGGACAACACGGGCGACCAGTCATCGAGGTACGGAGCCAGCCATGAACCACAACACCGTCATGGGACACCGGATGGTCACCGACATGCTGCTGCTCGGCGACGCCGGTGCCGAATCGGTCCGCGCGGAGCTGCGCTACTCCCGCAGGGACCCGCTGGCGGTCGAAATGCGGCTGTCGATCGACCGGGAACCGGCCGTCGGTTGGGTCTTCGGCAGGGACCTGCTCATCGAGGGATTGCGCCGGCCCAGCGGCGTCGGCGACGTGCGGCTCTACCCGGTGAACGAGAGCGTGATCATCGAATTGCGCTCGACCTCCGGGAGAGCCGTGCTGCTGAGCTACCTGCCGGATCTCGCCGACTTCGTGAAGCACATCGTGTCCGTGGTCCCGGTCGGCGGCGAGATCGCGCACGACGACATCGAACGGGAACTGCTCGAGCTCGGTCAGCCTTGACCAACGGAAAGACAACCAGCTGGAGAAAGGACGCCGTCATGTGCCTGACGTTGGCCAACGCCACTGCCGTTCTGGATCATCCGCCGTGCCGGCCGAACACGACCGGATACACCCGAACGTTGCACCACATCGGCCATCTCAGCCCGGGTGATCTCTGGTGGCCGGTCGAGGAAGAACGTCCCCGGACGGTGTCGGCGGTACGCCGGCACCGCGACGGAACCACGGTCGCCGACCAGCAGGGTGTTGTCTTCGCCTACCCGAGCGCTTCGGTGATCTCGACGGCGGTCCGCGATCCGCTACCCATCCTGGAGCGCGGCCACGGCGGTGTGCGCCAGTAGCCGGACACCGGCGGCGACCGCTCGCTCGTCGACCACGAAGTGGGAGGAGTGCAGGTCCACCCGCGGGCTCACCCCGTCCCAGACGCCCAGGCGGGCCAGCGAGCCGGGCACCCGCTCCAGGAAAACCGCGAAATCCTCTGCGCCGGTGGACTGTTCGGCCAACCGCACGGCGTCCGCGCCCAACGCTCGGTGGGTTGCCGTGCGCATGAGTTCGGTGGACTGGACGTCGTTGTTCACCGGCGGCACGCCCCGCCGGTAGGTGAGCTCGAAGGTGGCGCGAGTCGGCGCCAACAGTTCCGCCACCAGGTCCGTCACCAGCGGCTCGGCCAGGTCCCAGGACCGTCGGTCCATCATCCGCAGCGTCCCGCGGAGCACCCCGTCCCTGGGGATCGCGTTCGCCGCGTCACCCGAGTGCACCGCGCCCCACACCATGACGGCGGCGGCCCGTGGGTCCAACCGCCGGCTGAGCATCGCGGGCAGCCCGGTGATGACCGTGCCGATCGCGTACACGAGGTCCGCCGTCAGGTGCGGGCGCGAGGTGTGGCCACCGGGGCCGGAGATGTGCAGTTCCACCACATCCGACGTCGAGGTGATCGCGCCGTCCTTCAGACCCACCAGGCCGGCCTCCAGCCGCGGGTCGCAATGCACCGCGAACAATCGGCTGAGCCCGTCCAGCCCACCGGCGGAGATGACGTCGTGCGACCCACCGGGAAAGACCTCCTCGGCCGGCTGGAAGATCAGCCGAACCCGGCCGCCGAGGTGCCCTCCGGCCCTGTGCAGGGCGCGCGCCGCACCGAGCAGCACCGTCAGGTGCACGTCGTGGCCGCAGGCGTGCGAGACGTTCGGCAGCGTCGACGAGTACGGCAAGCCGGTCGACTCCGCGATCGGCAACCCGTCGATGTCGGCGCGCAGACCGACCAACGGCCCGCCCGAACCGATCTCCGCGATCACCCCGGTACCGCTGGGCATCAGCCGGGCCTCGATGCCGTCCGCCCGCAGGGTGCGAAGGATGAGCGCGCTGGTGGCGGACTCGTTGCGCCCGAGTTCGGGGTGGGCGTGCACCCGGCGGCGCAGCTCGATCAACCCGGGAAGCTCGGAACGCAGCGTCTGGTCCAACCACAATGGGCCGTGCCCGTCACCGGGATCCGCCACCTGGTCCGGGCTGGGAACGCCTGGCCAGTTCGAGTGGGGCACACTCATCCGCGCTCGTCAGCCTCCGCTCCTGCCCGC
>DASQFG010000236.1:0-1764 GCA_035633315.1 Nakamurella sp.
TCCTCATCGGACGGGTCGTGGGGTGACGCCGAACTGGTTGTCGGCGACAAGGTCGCTCACTGCCACAAGATCATCGCAGTGGGGGCAGTTCGCGCCCGGGCCGAGGCGCCGGCACCAGGTGTTGCAGTCGTCGCAGCGTTGGGTGCCGAGGTAGCGGGTCTGGCATTGCGGGCATTCGTACACGGTGTCGATCTTGGCGGGTTGGGTGGGGCGGGGTGCTGCCCGCCGGCGGCGCCAGGCGGATTGGCGGCATGCGTCGGAGCACCAACGGCGGCGTCCGACGGCGGTGAAGTCGGCGCCGCACTGCCCGCACACTGTCGTTGCGGTATCGTTACGCACGCCGGTCACGGGTGTCCTGTCTGCGTGGGGTGGGCCGGCGGGTCGTTGTGAGATGCCAGGCATGTCAAGATGTTTCACGCGACCATGACCTCACTGTCCTGCTCGGTGGGTCGTTCGACGAGTTTGCCTTTGCGGAAGGTGGCGCCGGCTCGGACGAGGGCGACCAGGTGCGGCGCGTTGACGGCGCGCCAGCGACCCTGGGCTGCCTCAATGAGTTTGAACGCCATCGCCAGCCCGGCCGCGCGGGAGCCGGGGCCCTTGGTGACCTTCGTCCGGAGCCGCACGGTGGAGAATGTCGACTCGATCGGGTTCGTGGTGCGCAGATGGATCCAGTGCTCGGCGGGGTAGTTGTAGAACTCCAGCAGCACGTCGACCTCGCTGGTGATCTTCTCCACTGCCTTGGGGAACTTGGTGCCGTAGTCGTTCTTGAACGCCTTCACCGCGACCCTGGCGTGGTCGATGTCCTCGGCGTTGTAGATTTCCTGCATCGCCTTGATAGCCCCGGGGTGCGCCGACTTCGGCAGCGCGGCAAGCACATTCGCCGACTTGTGAAACCAGCACCGCTGCTCCCGGGTCTCGGGGAACACATCCCGCAACGCCGCCCAGAACCCCAAAGCGCCGTCACCCATCGCCAGCACCGGTGCCCGCATCCCGCGTCGCTTGGCATCGCGGAGCAGACCGGCCCAGGACTCGGTGGACTCCCGGTACCCGTCGGTCAACGCGACGAGCTCCTTCCGGCCGTCGGCGCGGACCCCGATCATCACCAGCAGACACAGCTTCTCCTGCTCCAGGCGGACCTTCAGGTGGATCCCGTCCACCCACATATAGACGAAGTCCACCTGCGAAAGGTCCCGCTTCCCGAAGGTTTTCGCCTCCTCCTGCCACTGCCTGGTCAGCCGGGTCACCGTCGCTGCCGACAGACCGGCCCCCGTGCCCAGGAACTGCTCCAACGCCGGCGCGAAGTCCAACGAGGACAACCCGTGCAGATACAGCAACGGCAACACCTCCGCCACCTTCGGCGACTTCCGCGACCACGCCGGCAGGATCTTCGACGAGAAACGATGCCGCTCGCCACTTTCCGGGTTGATCCGCTTGTCGTTCACCCGCGGCGCCGTCACCGTCACCGCACCGGCCCCGGTGACCACGTCCCGCTGCAGGTGGTAGCCGTTGCGGACCACCATCCGGTGCTCGTCTTCGTCCAGGACGTCGGCGAACTGCTCGATGTACGCGGCGACCTCGGCCTGCAACGCCGCCGTCAGCATCTGCCGGGCACCGTCTCGGACCAACTCATCCAACAACGACCCCGACGAACCAGCCGCGGACTTCTCCGGTCCTTCCTGAGCAACTACCGTGAGCACGGGCGTACCTTCCCGACCGGCGTTGGCTCGCCGGCCTTGCTTGAGGAACCTGACGGGACATCGGGAA
>DASQFG010000237.1:0-2047 GCA_035633315.1 Nakamurella sp.
GCCGCCGGGGAGTCGGTGGCCGATCTGCTGGCCGACCGCAGCGCGTTCGAGGACTTCGACCCCGACAAGGTCGGCGAGCGTTCCTACGGCTTCGTGCACCTGAACCAGCTGGCCCTGGAGCATGCGCTCGGCGGCCGCTGAGCCGCAGGTCGGCCGAGATCCCTGGCCGGTCGGTGTCAGGCCGGCCAGGTCTTGGCGACGGTGGTCAGCACGTCGTAGCTGGCGACCATCTCGTCGCGCTGATTGACAACGACCGCGTCCCAGGCGACCTCGCCGTAATCGGCGTCGGCGCGTGGGGAGATGCTCTTCGCGGTCAGGGTCACCCGGAGCGCGTCGCCGGGGTAGACGGGCGTGACGAACCGCAGGTGCTCCAGACCGTGGTTGGCCAGCACCGGCCCGGGGTCGGGGGAGACGAACAACCCGGCGGCCAGCGCCACGACGAAATACCCGTGGGCGACACGGCCGTCGAAGAACGGCGTGGCGGCCGCGGCCTCGTCGTCGGTGTGCGCATAGAAATGATCGCCGGACAGGTCGGCGAACGCTTTGACGTCGTCCAGGGTGACCTCGCGCGGGCCGCCCTCCACCGCGTCGCCGACCCGCAACTCCGCCAGGCTCTTGCGGAACGGATGCGCGTCGAGGTTGCGCGGGGCGCCGGTGACCCAGGTGCCGGTCACCGCCGACACCGCCCGCGGCGATCCCTGCACGGCGGTGCGCTGCATGTAATGCAGCATCGAGCGGATACCCCCGAGCTCCTCGCCGCCGCCGGCCCGGCCCGGTCCGCCGTGCACCAGTTGCGGCAGCGCGGAACCGTGCCCGGTGGACTCGGCGGCGCAGTCCCGGTCGAGCACCAGCACCCGGCCGTGCCAGGGGGCCACACCCAGCACGATGTCGCGGACCACCGACGGATCGGCCGACACCACGGACCCGACCAGACTGCCCCGGCCGCGGGCGGCGAGATCGATGGCGTTGGCGGTGTCCCGGTAGCCCAGCACGGTGCTGACCGGTCCGAACACCTCGACGTCGTGCGGTTCGGTGCGGCTGGTGTCCTTGCCCCACAACAGGATCGGCGGCAGGAACGCCCCCTTCTCCGCGTCGGCTCCGATCACCGGGAAGTTGTCGGGGTCGCCGACCACGACATCCGCGGCGCCGGAAAGGATATCCAGGCTGCGGCGCACCTCCTCGCGCTGGGCGAGCCCGACCAGGGCGCCCATGGTGACGCCGTCCGCGGTGGGATCGCCGACCCGGACCTTTTCGGCGATGCGCGCGGCGACAGCGTCGATGACCGCTGTTACCAGCGGATCGGGGACCAGCGCCCGGCGGATCGCCGTGCACTTCTGTCCCGCCTTGGACGTCATCTCGGTCACCAGTTGCCGGATGTACAGCTCGAATTCCTCGGTACCGGGCTGGACGTCGAGGCCGAGGACCGAGAAGTTGAGGGAATCGGCTTCGGAGCTGAACCGGACCCCGCCGGTGTGTATGGCCGGGTGGGAGCGCAGCGCCGCGGCGGTGGAGGCCGACCCGGTGAACGCGACGGTGTCCTGCTCGGTGAGCAGGTCCAGCACGCCCCTGCTGCCGCCGGCGATCAGCTGCAGGCTGCCCTCGGGCAGCAGCCCGGAGTCGATGATCTCCCTGACCACCGCCGCGGCCAGATAGGAGGTCTGCAGCGACGGCTTGACGACCGTGGGCACGCCGGCCAGGAACGCCGGCGCCAGCTTCTCCAGCATCCCCCAGACCGGGAAGTTGAAAGCGTTGATCTGCAGAGCGATCCCGCGGCGGGGCGTGTACATGTGTTGACCGACGAATTGCCCGCCGCGCCCGAGTCGCTCGGTCGGCCCGTCGAGCAGGACCGTGGTGTTCGGGAGTTCGCGGCGTCCCTTGCTGGCGTAGGTGAACAGCACGCCGATGCCGCCGTCTATGTCGACCAGCGCGTCCCGTTTCGTGGCGCCCGTCCACAACGAGATGGCATAGAACTGATCCCGCAGACCGTTGAGGTGGGTCGCCAGCCGCTTGAGTGCCAGTGCCCGCTCGTGGAACGGCAACTCGCGCA
>DASQFG010000238.1:0-1884 GCA_035633315.1 Nakamurella sp.
GCGGACCACCGCCAGGCCGCGTTACGCCTCGAACGGTGACGTTGTCGGCTGCGACGGCACGACGCGAATGGTAGGACCGGATGCGGACAGCATCGCCGAGCAGCACCGCGTCACCGAGCGGATCCAGTCGGTGTTGACCGAACGTTCGTTGCGGACGGCCTTCCAGCCCATTGTTGGTTTGGCGGCCAAGAGCGTCATCGGTGTGGAGGCCCTCTCCCGATTCAGGACCGAACCTACGCGGCTCGCCGAGGAATGGTTCGCGCAGGCCGCGTCCGTCGGACTGGGCGCGCGGCTGGAGTTGTTGGCGATCGAAACGGCATTGGCCGCCGCCGAAGCCCTTCCCGAGCACCTGTACATCACGGTGAACGCATCACCGGCGACCTGCCTTGACCCCAGACTGATCGACCTGATCGCGCTGAGCGGGGTCGGGCCGGGCCGCGTTGTTCTGGAATTGACCGAACACGACGCCGTCGCCGATTACCGGCAATTGGAGCGGGCACTGAACACCCTGCGCCGCATGGGAGTCAGGTTGGCCGTCGACGACGCCGGATCGGGTTTCGCCTCGTTCCAACACATCCTGAAGCTGCGGCCGGATTTCATCAAGCTCGATCGGTGCCTCGTCGCCGACCTCGACGCCAGTCCGGCCGGACGCGCGCTCTGTGTGGCGGTGATTGCGTTCGCCGCCAGGATCGGCGCTGAGGTGATTGCCGAGGGCATCGAAACCCAGGCCGAACTCAGCGCCGTCACCGAACTCGGCATGAGGGCCGGGCAGGGCTTCTATCTCGGTCGACCATCGCTCCTGCCGAAGGAATGGGCTTCCTGGCATTCCGCTGGCAAGGCCACCCAACAGGTGCAACTGGCCATTTCGGTCCTGAAAAGCGGGCCTGCCCTTGATGTCGGGTCGAGCACACCGGCGCGCACCATCGATCCGATCTTGCCAACCGGCTCCCCGGGGACGTCTGTCGGAACCGCGCTGCAAGACGCCGGTCTTGCCGCCGCGGCCATTGCGGCGCTGCCGGACGCCACCGCAGTCCTCGACCGAAGCGGAAGGATCATCTCCGTCAACCGGGCCTGGCAGATGTTCGCCGCGGACAACGGCGGGACACCGGAGTCGACGGGCGTGGGAGTCAGCTATCTGGATGTGTGCGTGCGGGCCGCGGAATCGGGGAGCGCCGACGCCGCCGCGATGGTGGCGGGCCTGCGGGCCGTGCTCTCCGGAACGGTCAAGGAGAGCAACCAGGAATACCCGTGCGATTCGCCCTCGGTGAGCCGCTGGTTCGTCTCGAGGGCCGCGGCCATCGACTCACTTTCAGGCGGCGCGGTGGTGTCCCACGTCAACGTCACCCGGCGCAGGCGAGCCGAATTGGAGATTCAGCAACAGGCATCGCACGACCCGCTGACGGGCGTGGCCAACCGGATGCTGCTCACCAAACGGCTCGCGGCCGCGCTGGACCGGCGACCGGGATGCGCTCTCCGCCCCGATGTCGGGGTGATCTTCATCGACATCGGGGCGCTGACCGAGGTGAACAACACCTTCGGCGACGCGGCTGGGGATGAACTACTCATGGTGACGGCCAACCGGATTCTCGTGCAGTTGAATCAGGGGGACACCCTGGCCCGGCTCGGCGCCGGCCGGTTTGCCGTGTGTGTCACCCGGACGAACCCCGCCCACCTGGATCGGCTGGCCGACAGCATCGCGCTGGCGCTGGGCAGAGCGCACACCATCCACGGTCGTCAGGTGGCATCGGGCGCCACTATCGGGACCTACCTCGCCGGCCCCCACGACACCGCTTCACCATCCTTGCAGGCCGCGGAACAGGCGATGTACGCGGTGCGGCACGCCCGACCGCGAGCGATTCCCGCATGAATTTCTCGGCTGCACGG
>DASQFG010000239.1:0-9171 GCA_035633315.1 Nakamurella sp.
TCAACCCCAACGCTGATCAACCCCACCCAACCCAGATCAGCTCAGCAACGCGGCGATCGCGACCAACGCCGGGATGCACGCCACGGTCGTCGTGGACACCACGTCCCGGGCCAGCGGAACAGCCGTGCGGTAGCGCATCGCGTACACGAAGACGTTCTGCGCGGTGGGCAGCGCCGCGGTCATCGTGGCGGCCAGCAGAGGCACCCCTTCGAGCCCGAACACCCACCGCGCCAGGGCGAAAGCAGCCACCGGCATCAGCACGATCTTGATCCCCACCACCAGCGCGAGGTCCGCGGCCCGTCCACCGCGGCCGGGCAGCGGGGCACCGCGCAGCGACATCCCGAACGCAATGAGAGCGCCGGGCACCGCCATCCCGGCGATCAGGCCGAGCGGTCCGGCGATCACGTCAGGAATCTCGGTGCCGGTCGCCGCCAGCGCGATGCCCAGCACGGAGCCCAGGATCACGGGGTTGCGCACGGGCTGGGCCAGCACCCGCCGCCAGGACGGGCTGCGGCCGGACTCCACGATGTCCAGCACCACGAACGCGATGGGCGCCAACACCGTGAGCTGGTACAGCATCACCGGAATCACGTACGACGCATCGTCGAAAACGTAGACGGCCAAGGGGATACCGAGATTCCCGGCATTGACGTAGCAGGACGACAGGCCACCGATCACCACGGAACCGGCGTCCCGATGCCACCACCACCGGGAGACCAGGATGAACACCACCGACGCGACGGTGGTCGCCAGGGCGGTCACCGCGAGCCCACTGGACAGCACCGCGGCAAGGGGCGCGTCCGCCAGCGTCTGCAGCAGCAGCGCCGGCGTCGCCACGAAGAACACCAAGCGGGACAGGACCTCTGGCGTCGCGTCGGGCAACAGCCGGGTGCGCGCCAGCAGGTACCCGACGCCGATCACCACGCCGATGGTGAACAGACCTTCGAGAACCGGCAGCATCCGCCTCCGCCGCCGTCAGCTGATCAGCGCGATGGTGGCCCGCGCGATCGCCAATTCCTCGTTGGTCGGCACCACCATCACGGTGACCGGGGATCCGTCCGGCGAGATCACCCGCGGTTCGACGGATCTCACTGCGTTGCGCTCGGTATCGACCGCGATGCCCAGTGGTTCGAGATCCTGCAGGATCCGGGCGCGGACCACGTCGTCGTTCTCCCCCACCCCGGCGGTGAACGCGATGACGTCGGTGCCGCCCAACACGGCCAGGTACGCCCCGATGTATTTGCGGACCCGGTGACAGTAGACGTCGAGCGCGGTGGCCGCATCGCTGTCGCCGGAGGCGATCAACTGGTGCAGGTCACGGAAGTCGGCGACACCCGCGAGCCCAAGAATGCCCGAGCGCCGGTTGAGCAGGTTGTCGATCTGGTCGGCGTCCAGACCACCGTTGCGCAGCAGGTGGAACACCACACCCGGGTCCACGTCGCCGCTGCGGGTGCCCATCACCAGCCCCTCGAGCGGGGTCAGCCCCATCGACGTCTCCACCGCGACCCCGCCGCGGACCGCGGAGGCCGAAGCGCCGTTGCCCAGATGCAGCACGATCTGCTTGAGATCCGCCGGGTTGCGACCGAGAACCGTTGGCACCACCTGGGACACGTACTGGTGCGAGGTGCCGTGGAAACCGTAGCGGCGGATCTGATTCTCCGCTGCCACGGTGCGGTCGATCGCGTAGGTGGCCGCCGCGGCCGGTAGATCGCGGAAGAAGGCGGTGTCGAAGACCGCCACCTGCGGAATACCCGGGAAGGCCACCCGCGCCTGTTCGATACCCCGCACGTTCGCCGGATTGTGCAACGGCGCCAGCAACGAGAACGCCTGGATCTGTTGCAGCACAGCGTCATCGACGATGACAGGGTCACCGAACACGGGTCCGCCGTGCACCACCCGATGGCCGACCGCGGCGAGCGCGTCACCGGCCAGCGGGCTGCCGGCGTCGTCGAACAACTGCTGCATGATCCGCAGGGCGCCGCCGTGATCAGCAATCGGCCCGAGGAAGCTCTGCACCCGGCCGCCGGACTTGTGCGTCGCCGATCCTTCGGCCTCGCCGATGCGCTCGATCAACCCGGTGGCCAGCGCCGTCCCCGCGGTCGCCGCGATGAGCTGGTACTTCATCGAGGAAGACCCGGAGTTGATCACCAGTACGTTGTCGGTCACGACAGCACCTCCTCGGCCACGGTCGACGCCTGCACCTGCACCGCGGGGGAGCCCTGCGCCTGGATGGCGGTGATCGCGACGGTGTTGACGATGTCGGCCACCAGAGCGCCCCGCGAGAGATCGTTGACCGGCTTGTTCAGACCCTGCAGCACCGGCCCGATGGCCACCGCGTTCGCGCTGCGCTGCACCGCCTTGTACGTGTTGTTCCCGGTGTTCAGATCGGGGAAGATCAGCACGGTGGCTCGGCCGGCCACCCTGGAATCGGGCAGCTTGGTGGCGGCGACCTTGGGATCCACCGCGGCATCGTACTGGATCGGCCCTTCCGCCAGCAGATCCGGCCGCTTTGCGTGCACGATATCGGTTGCCACCCTGACCTTCTCGACATCGGCGCCGGCGCCGGAGCTACCCGTCGAGTACGACAGCAGGGCCACCCGCGGCTCGATCCCGAACTGCGCCGCCGTGCCCGCGGATGAGATCGCGATATCCGCCAACTGCTCTGCGGTCGGGTCCGGATTGACCGCGCAGTCGCCGTAGACAAGCACCCGATCCGACAGGCACATCAGGAAGACACTGGACACGATTGCCGTGTCGGGCGCCGTCTTGATGATCTCGAACGACGGCCGGATGGTGTGCGCGGTGGTGTGCACCGCGCCGCTGACCATTCCGTCGGCCATCCCCAGGTGCACCATCATCGTGCCGAAATAGGAGACGTCACTGACGATCTCGGCGGCATGTTCCTCCGTCATGCCCTTGTACGCGCGCAGTCTGGTGTATTCCTTGGCGAACCGCTCGACCAGTTCGGGGTCTTTCGGGGACAGGATGGTGGCCCCGGCGATGTCCACACCGACCGCGGACGCCCTGGCGCGCACCACGGATTCCTCGCCCAGCAGGGTGAGATCGGCGACGCCGAGCCGCAGCAGGCTGTCGGCTGCCCGCAGAATCCGCTCGTCGTCACCCTCGGGCAGCACCACGTGTCGGCGGTCGGCCCTGGCTCGCGCGATCAGCCGGTACTGGAACATCAGCGGGGTGATGACCTCGGACTCGGCGACGTCGATTGCGTCCAGAATGGCCTCGCCGTCGACCGAATCGGCGAACACCCGCAGCGCCGTCTCCAGTTTGACCCTGGACGCAGCGGTCAACGTGCCGTGCACCCGGGACAGCGCCGATGCCGTCTCGAACGTTCCGATCGGCGTGATCAGGATCGGCAGGTCCTGCTGCACCCCGTCGATGAGGTCGGCGACCGGCTCCGGTGGCAGGTAGCCGCCGGTGAGCAGAATGGCCGAGAGGTGCGGGAACGTCCCCGACTGGTGCGCCAGGATCAGCGCGGGCAGGAGATCGGACCGATCGCCCGGCGCGATCACCGTGTAGTCCTCCTGCAATCGGGTCAGCACGTTGGGCAGCGACATCGCGGCCACCAGCAGACCCATCGATTCACGTTGCAGCCATTCCGGGTTCCCGCGGACCAGCTGCGCGCCGCACGCCCGTTGCAGGTCGGCGACGGTCGGGGCGATCAGCAGCGGGATCTCCGGGATCGCACCCACCGGCAGGCCGGTCTTGGTCAGCAGCGCCCGGACCGTCTCGACGTCGTCGGGATTCACCCGGTTGGCGACCACGGCGACCGGTTGGGCGTGCTCGGAGACCAGCTCGCTGCAGGCCAGCTCGACCGTGGACGCGATCAGCTCGGGCGTCCTGCCCCGGCCGTGCACCACCAGCACGACAGGTGAGCCCAGGTTGGCCGCGATGGTCGCGTTGGAGAACCACTCGTTGCCGGTCATCACGTCGGTGTAGTCGCTGCCCACCACCACGAGGGCGTTGTACCGCGCCGTCAGCCCTCCGAAGCGGTCGACGATCTTGGACAACGCGGCATCGAAATCGGCATGCAGGGCGTGGTAGCTGACACCGATGGTGCTGCTGTACGGCTGGTCCACGGCGGGATGCGACAGCAGCAGGTGCACGACCGGATCGACCGTCTCCAGTGATTCGGTGACCGGGCGGAAGACGCCGACCCTCTCCACCCTATGGCTCAAGAGGTCCAGCAAGCCGTAGGCGACCGAGGACTTGCCCGACAGGCCCTCCGGCGACACGATATAGACGCTCCGAGACATGGGTGAAGGCTAACCCGGGCGCCTACCCGCTCACCGGGTCAGGGGGCGCCGTAGCAACCCCGAACGCCAGCGGGACGGTTTCAGCTCGTCGGGGCGGGTTCGCAGAGCCGGACCGCCTGGGTGCGGCTGTGCACACCCGAACGCACGTAATGTGTTCAAGGTGCTTCATCACGGTCGATTCGAGGCTCTCGGTCTTGAGCAGCACGGACGCCGGGTCCACCAGAACCTGCGCCTGTGATGCCACCGGACCCTCTTCCGACGTGGCGTTCGACGCCACCTCCGTTGCCTCGTCGGAACAGCTATGAATGCCGGAATCAGCCCGATTGGCGGCGTTTGGCGCGCCCGTTGCGACGGTCCCTGGCAGGTCCGGTCAACACACCGTCGCGCCGGGCGCCTTGCCGGTCACCAGCTCGAAGACGTAACTGGCATATGCGTCCGGTTCGGCGACCAGATCGTCAGCTGACAGTCCGCTGAATTCCTTCGCATCGCAGTACGTCTCGAGGATCTGATTGACGGACGGGCCGTAGCGGTGGGCCCACTCGTGCAGGAGCACGAAGGCGCGGTCGTCCAGATCGTTCAGCGTCCACCAGTTCGGGCAGAGATGAATGTTGAGGATGGTCACGGCGAATGTCCCCTTGGAACAGAGCCCGTTCTGCCATGACTGAGCAGGCTCGCATTCGTAGGTGGTCTTCGAGTTGTCCGAGTTCATCGCGGACAACACCCGCCGAACCCGACCGAACCACAACTTCTTGTCGCTGTTGCGGGCGGGTGGAACGGTGATCTTGAAATACTTCCTGGCCAGTGCCTGAACGGTCGGATCCGTCGACGATGCGCTCTCCATCTCGGCGATGGACACCATCGCCCTCGCCCGCCCGTGAGCCGCATGCACCTCGGCGGCCGGATGCTGCGCCTTTGCCGTGGCGCCGCAGTCCTGGACCTCGTACCGCGCAATGATCGACTGACTCATCCCGTGCAACCCGGCGAGCACCGCGGGAGGGGAATTGGTCTCCCCGGTCCGCACACCCTGGGCAAGGCGCTGGACACCCGTCGTTTCCTCGGACTCGCCCTCAGCTCGGTCCGGTGTGGAGCCGCTGGGCTCCGACTCGTACTGCGCCCGCTCATCGGCGGAGCAATGACACGGCGTCGGCCCGCACCGTTGAACGGCCGTCTGGGCCGGACGGCGTCGTGCCGTCGCCTCCGGTTCCTGTCCGAACCGGCGGCGCACCGCCGAGTTGCCCGCCGTTCGTTGCAGCGCCAGCAGCATCCCTGGAGACAATGCCTGGCCGAGGGGCTCCGCGGGCCGTCGTTTGACCGCGGTGACGGCGACGGGCCGGTCGGCGTCGAGCAGCGCATGCGCGGGCATCTGACTCCTCCCAGTCCGTTCATCATGGCGGCGCGACGCTGGGACCGAAAGGGGTACGGAGGGTCTGTGCACTTTCGGGCAACCAGGGCAGCAGGGTGGTCCGTACAGTCCACCGGGTGAGCGACGATTGGCCACCGGGCGTGCCGCCGGTGGTCCGCACCTCGCCGGTCGAGGGCGGGTACATCTGCAGCACGCAGCGGGCCGCCCTGGCCGACGGCCGCGACGTGATCATCAAACGGTGCCCTTATCCCGCCCACCAGGAGGCCGAGGGGCTCGAATCCCTGCGCGCTGCAGGCGTTTTCACGCCGGACGTCGTCGGCGTCGGTGCGCGGGTGCTCGTCCTGGAGTTCGTCGGCAATTCCAGCAAGAACGGTGACGGGCAGCCGGACTGGGTGGCGTTGGGCCGGGAGATCGCCCGCCTGCATCGGCACACCGACGAACGGTTCGGCTGGCACCAGGACAACTACGCGGGACGGTTCACCCAGGACAATCGGTGGTGCGCGGACTGGCCGACCTTCTACGCGCACCGCCGGGTGCTGGGTCATCTGGCCCACGCCGACGTCCCTGACCCATTGCGCCGCCGGGTGGAGAAAGCCTGCGCAGGCCCGCTCCAAGCCCTGCTGCGGCAGCACCCGCCGGCGTCACTGACCCACGGCGACCTGTGGTCCGGCAATGTGATCGACGGCCACTGGCTCGTCGACCCGGCCGTCAGCTATGCCGATCGGGAACTCGACCTCGCCTATATGCGGCTATCGCCGGACCTGCCGGCGGCGTTGTTCGACGCCTACGAAGCGGAATGGCCCGTCGACCCCGGATTCGACGAGCGCAGGCCGGCGCTGCAATTGCACAAACTCCTGGTCAATGTTCGGCATTTCGGCCCTCGATTCCTGCCGAGGATCGAGGCGACACTCGACGGGTACGGCTGGTGATTCGGCGACACCACCCCGGGTCAATCACCTGTCAATCACCTGTCAATCACCCAGGGACGACCCGGCGGTACACCCTGGCCTCCCAGGGCAGCAGCGACAGCCGCGGTTGCGACGGTTCCGGGGCGGGGGCGTTGGTGAACAACAGTTCGCTGTTCTCCCATTCCCTTGCGTGGGGAATCTGGTCGGCGATCGCGGTCCGGCCCGAGACATTACCCATGACAAGAAGTTCCACGCCGTCCAGCCTCCGGGTGAACGCGTAGATCTGCTCGTGCTCTGGCAGCAGCATGGTGAAATCGCCGTACGCGACGGCCGGTTCGCGGTGCCGCAGGTCGATCAGCGCGCGGTAGTGGTGCCAGACCGAATCGCCGTCGGCGAGCGCCGCGGCGGCGTTGATCTCGTGGTAGTTCGGGTTGGCGGGAATCCACGGCTCCCCGGTGGTGAAGCCGGCGTTGGCGGAATCGTCCCACTGGACCGGTGTTCTGGCATTGTCCCGGCCCATGGTCCGCAAACCGATCAGCACGGTATCCGGCGATTGACCCGCCGCCACCGCTTCGGCGAAATGGTTGATCGATTCGATGTCGCGGAAATCGCTGATCTGCTCGAACGGGGCGTTCGTCATCCCCAGTTCCTCGCCCTGGTAGACGTATGGCGTCCCGCGGTGCAGGTGCAGCAGGGTGCCCAGCAGCTTCGCCGACCGCACCCGGTACTCGCCGTCGTCGCCGAACCGGGAGACCGCACGCGGTTGGTCATGGTTGTTCCAGTACAGGCTGTTCCAGCCGACCTCGGCCAGGCCCGCCTGCCACCGGCCCAGCGACGCCTTCAGGTCGACCAACCGCAGCGGGTGGATGTCCCACTTGCTCGCGCCCTGATCGAGCGACACGTGCTCGAACTGGAACACCATGTCGACCTCGGCCCTGGCCGGGTCGGTGAACAGCCGGGCCTCCTGGACAGTGCAGCCCGGCATCTCACCGACGGTCAGCAACTGGCCCTGACGTCCGGCGAACACCTCCCTATGCATTTCCTGCAGGTACTCGTGCAGCCGCGGGCCGTTGATGTAGTACGGCGATCCGTCGCCCCACGGGCCGATGTGTGTGTGCCCGTCTTGGAGGGAGGTGTCCTTGGCGATCATGTTGATGACGTCCATCCGGAAACCGTCCACGCCGCGGGCCAGCCACCAGCGCATCATCTCGTAGACCGCCTGCCGGACCTCGGAGTTCTCCCAGTTGAGGTCGGGTTGCTTGCGAGAGAACAGGTGCAGGTAGTACTCGCCCGTGTCCGGGTCGTACTGCCAGGCCGACCCGGAGAAGAACGAACCCCAGTTGGTGGGTTCGGCGCCGGGATCGCCGCCGTGCATGCCGTCGCGGGCCGGGCGCCACCAGTACCAGTCGCGCTTGGGACCCTCCGCCGACGACTTCGACTCGACGAACCACGGGTGCTCGTCGGAGGTGTGGTTGACCACCAGGTCCATCACCAGCTTCATGCCGCGGCCGTGCACCGCCTCCAGCAGGGCGTCGAAACCCGCCAGCGTGCCGAAGACGGGCTCGATCTCCTGGTAGTTGCTGATGTCGTAGCCGGCGTCGTCCTGCGGGGACGGGTACACCGGGGACAACCAGATGACGTCCACGCCCAGATCGGCGAGGTAGTCGACCTTGGCAGCGATCCCGCCCAGATCACCGACGCCGTCGCCGTCCGAGTCGGCGAAACTGCGCGGGTAGATCTGGTAGACAACGGCGGATTTCCACCACTGCCGATCCTCCGCCGGCACCTCCGAGGACTCGGTGGCGGGCGCCAGGACCTGGTCGCTACTCATCGTGATTCCCTTCTGGCAGGGTCGCTGCGGGATGAACTGGTGAGCGAACTACCTCGCTGGGAGGCTTCCACATGTCCGCGGCTCATGCATCGGTGGCGCGGGGGCGGCATGAACCGCCCCTCCGCGGCATCGCCCGATCCCGGCTGTCGGTTCCGGTCGAGGCTGCCCGGATTGAGCCCTTTGTGCGCCGGATTCTGGACCGAAAGACTTGCCCCAGAGAGACTTTCGACATTCGACCGTGACCAGCTGAACACCTAGAGTGACCGTGACGGCAATGCACCGGTGCCCGACCCGGGGCCGCTTGGGGACCCAGAGGCGGTGCCGAAGGCCAGACCGGCCGACGCCGTCGGGGGCCATGATGCGAGATCGACTGCTCAGCTTCGGTGTGCTGCTGACCTGCGCCGCCGCAGCGGTCCTGATGGTGACCTGCGGCACCGGACCGGCGGCGGCCCAACCGGCACCCGCGTCCGTCCAGCTGTCCGGCACTTACCAGTTGATCGTCGCCGATCCCGCACCCGTGCTCGGGTCTCCCCTAGCGCCCGCCGAGCAGAGTTTTCTGATCGTCGGTGAAAAGGCCTACCGCCTGCACCTGCCGCCCACCGCCCGGCCGCGCCCGGGGGCGCACGTAACAGTCAGTGGAACCCTAACCGGAGCAGACATCACCGCGTCCACGGTCAGCGCGGGCGTCACCGCCCTCGCGGCCCCGGCGGTCACCGGAACGACCAGGGTGCTGGTGATACTGGCCTCGTGGACGGCGCCGGACTCGGTCACCCAGGAGTCAGCGGGACGGCAGATGTT
>DASQFG010000240.1:0-11246 GCA_035633315.1 Nakamurella sp.
TTCCAAGAAGGCGAAGAACGCCGTCGACCGGCTGACCGGGCGCGTCAAGGAGAATTTTGGCGAGGTCACGGGCAACCGCCGACTACGCAACGAGGGCAAGGTCGATCAGGTGAAGGCGCGCGCGAAGACGTCCGGCGAACGGCTCAGGAACGCCCTCCGCGGTCGCTAGCCACCGCAGCCCGGCGCTCACCTCAGCTGAGCGATGACCTTGGCGAACGCCTCGGCGTGCTGCTGCTGCACGATGATGTTAGGTGACCCCGTAGGTGTCGCGGTAGCGGCGGATCTCGTCGGCGATGTCGCTCGTCGAGCCCGACAGCACCCCGGGAGTGCCCAGCAGTTGCTCGTCGGTCAGCTCGGGCTGGAACCTGCGCGTGATCGACAGGTCGGGCACGCCGGAGTCGTCGATCGGCATCGCGGTGATGGCGATGTTCAGTTCCAACTCGTCGAAGCGTTCGGGAGCGGCGTTGCGCACGAACACGATTCGCTCGGCGAGTGGGTCGCCGCCGTCACCGGTCGGATCGCCTCCCGTGAGCCCGATGATGTGGGCCCGCTGCGCTGCGATCGTCAACAGCCGGTCGCGCCCTGGCGCTGACCAGTCAGCGAGTACTCGGCACGCTGTCGTCGGTGCCCAAGAAGGCTGGGCGTGCGGTCGACCACGCGTGGAACGCGGCGGGCGGGTCCATGGTGCAGGCCACGCTCGACGAGTCTGGCCTGCTGCTCGACTTGCCCGACATCTCGAGCGTCGACCCGACCTTCTCCGGCTCGACGTCACTGCACTACAAGGCGCCGCTCTCGCCGGAGGTGTTGATGCAGTTGCCCCAGCGGTCATTCGGGTTCGACGTACCGCCAAAGTTCGTCTGCTCCATCGTCCGAGTGCCGCGTGCGTAGTCGGGCCGATCCGCTATCGGACATCCCCGTCGACGTAGACCCATCGGCCCGCGCGGCGCTCGAAGCGACTGCGCTTGCGCATCGCGGCCGGGCGACCCTCCGATTCGAACCGGGCGATGAACTGCACTTCCCCGTGATCGTCTTCGATGCCGCCCGCGACGGTGTCGGTCACCTCGAGAGACCTCCAGATGATGTTGGCGTCGATGCTGGTGTCGGCGGGCCGCGTTCGCGGATGCCACGTCCGAACAGGTGATCGGAGTCACCGCGCGCGTAGGTCGCATACCTCGACCGCATTAGTTCCTCGGCCGTATCGGCGTGCCGCTCGCCGTGGTGCAAGGGCCCGCAGCAGACGTTGTAGGCGACACCGCTGCCGCAAGGGCACGGTTGGAGCCGCAGCATGTGCCGAATCATGCCTCAGAGCGGTGGTGGCGGACCGATGAACGGGTCATTGAGGGCCCGCTCGGCCCGGATGCGTTGAGCCGATTGCTGCGCCCGCGCACCCCTGCTCGCGGCCCACTACGGCGGCCACGCCGACGACCAGTTGTCCGTGGAGGAGTTGCTGCAGATCGGCCGCACCCGCCGAGACTGACGGAGGGGCGCCTAGTGGGTGCATTACCGTGAGCACCGTGACCACAGAGCGCAACGAGATGAAGGTCGAGCCGCGGCTCTACATCTTCCCCCACACGGGCGGCTCGGCGGATTTCTATGTGCCCTTCGCCAGGGCGTTCACCGGCGGCACCAAGTGTGTGGCGGTCCAGTACCCCGGAAAGCGCGCCGGCAAGGACTTGTCGCAATACACCAGCATCCCCGAGCTGGCCGATCGCCTCTGCGCGATGCTCAAACCTGCCGACGCCCCGGCGGGTCAGGTGGCGTTCTTCGGGCACAGCATGGGGTCCCTGCTGGCCTTCGAGGTCGCACTCCGCTTCGAGCAGGCCGGCAATCCCATCGTGGCGCTGTTCGTGTCGGCTAGCGCCGCACCTGGACGGATGCGCCAACGCGCCGATCTGAAGGGGTCCGACCTCGAACTGCTGAGCCTGGTCAGCGACGTCACCGGCGCCAACCCGGAATTCCTCAACAATGACCAGTTCGCCGCTACCATCCTGCCGACCTTGCGCGGCCTGAAGGCGATCGCGTCCTACGACAGCCCGCCCGAAGCGAAGGTGTCGTGCCCGGTCTACGCGCTGATGGCCGACAACGACGAGTTGGGCACTGCCGACCTCATGACACCCTGGCGTGAGCGCACGACGTCCGACTTCGACCTGACGGTCTTTCCCGGTGACCACTTCTACATCAACAGCAATTTGCCGCAACTGGCGCAGTTGGTCGAAGAACGCGTACTGGCCCGGTGCAGCGCGGCGTAGCCGCGATCGTCGCGGAGTGCCCGCGGTGCGACGCGCCGCGGCCCTGAGGTCGTCGGCTCTCCCAGAGGATCCGCTACCGGCCTGTACGGATTTGCTCAGCAAATTATCATGTAAGCTCGTAGCAAAATATTGACAGACCCGTAAAGCCCCTCTCGCAACACCATAGAGGCAGCGCAACGCATTTTTGACTCCTGACAGTGCTCAGCGGACTACCGCAATGGCAATCTGTCTTCGTACGCTCGCATCGAGCGTATAAGGCCCAGAGGCCGCCGCAGGTCGGAAAGGTGCCGACGCAGCTGATAAATTGATCTGTCCCTCAACCTCTTGGGTAGGGGGACACCGCGCCGGAACTGCTGGTTCGCGACCAGCGAAGGCCAGCACGCGCGCGCGTTCGCTGGCCGCCGAACATGCGACTCGGGTTCCAAACCGTTTGCACACATCGAGAAACATAAAGAGGTAAGCCAGCATGCCGTCCACCGACACGTCGATTCCCGCACTGCTCCGCACGCGGGCCACTGAACAGCCCGACGTCACGGCGTACACGTTCATGGACGGTGCGCTGGACGGCTCCGGGTTTGCCGAGAGCCTGACGTGGGCGCAGGTCTACCGGCGATCCCTGGTGGTGGCGGAGGAGCTGCGCAGGCACGGATCGACCGGTGATCGGGCAGGAATCCTGGCCCCGCAGGGACTGGAATACATCGTCGCCTTCCTGGGCGCGCTGCAGGCCGGCTTCATCGCCGTGCCGCTGTCCGTGCCGCAGTTCGGCGTTCACGACATGCGGATCGCTTCAGCCCTGCAGGACAGTGGCCCGGTCGCGATGCTCACCACCTCGGCGGCGGTCGCCGATGTCAACGAGTACGCCAGCGGTAAGCGTGGCCGGCCGGCGCCCGCGGTGATCGAGGTCGACCTGCTCGACTCGGATTCCACCCGTCCGCTCGACACGACCGACCAGTCCCGGCCCGGCCCGGCGTACCTGCAGTACACGTCGGGGTCGACACGGACGCCAGCGGGCGTGGTCGTCTCGCACCACAACGTGATGGCCAACCTGAGCCAGGCGGTGCACGACTACTTCGAGTACAACGGTAAGGCGCCCGAGGGCACCGTGATCGTGTCCTGGTTGCCCTTCTATCACGACATGGGCCTCATCATGGGCGTCTGCGCGCCGCTGGTGAACGGGTGCCCCGCGGTGCTGATGAGCCCGCTGGCGTTCCTGCGCAAGCCCGCGAGCTGGATCCAGCTGCTGGCCACCCATCCCGACTCGATGTCCGCGGCTCCCAACTTCGCGTTCGACCTGGCCGTTCGCCGGACTTCCGACGCCGACATGGCGGGCCTGGACCTCGGCGGAGTACAGGCCATCCTGAGCGGCGCCGAGCGCGTCCACAGCGCCACGATCAAGCGGTTCACCGAGCGGTTCGCTCCGTTCGGCCTCAAGGAGCGCGTGATCCGCCCGTCCTACGGCCTGGCCGAGGCAACCCTGTACGTGGCCACCCCGGCACCGGGCAAGCCCGTCAAGACGGCCCGTTTCGACCTCGAGCAACTCTCGGCCGGGCTGGCCCGTCCGTGCGTCACCGGCCGTGACGGCACTGCCGAGTTGGTGAGCTACGGCGCGCCCCGGGCCTGCCTGATCCGCATCGTCGACCCGGAGACCGGGAGCGAACAGCCCGAGGGTGCGATCGGTGAGATCTGGGTGCACGGCGACAACGTCGCTCTGGGGTACTGGCGCAAGCCCGAGTCGACCGCGCGCATCTTCGGTGGCCGGATCACAGATCCATCCGGAGGCGCACCGGCGGCGCCCTGGCTTCGTACCGGCGACTTTGGCGTCATGTCCGACGGTGAGCTGTACATCATGGGTCGTCTCAAGGACCTGCTCATCGTCGACGGGCGCAACCACTACCCTGATGACATCGAGTCGACGATCCAGGAGATCACCGGCGGCCGCGTTGCCGCGATTGCCGTCGAAGACGAGAATACCGAGAACCTGGTGGCGATCATCGAGCTGAAACAGCGTGGGTCCGCCGACGAGCACGCCCGCCGGCTCACGGCGGTCAAGCACGACGTTTCGACAGCGATCTGGAAGGCGCACAACCTCCGCGTCGGCGATCTCGTGCTGGTCTCACCCGGCTCCATTCCGATCACCACCAGCGGCAAGATCCGCCGGTCGTCGTGTGGTCAGCTTTACCGCCATGGTGAATTCCAACGCCTGGACATCGCCGTATGACGTCGTTCGGCGATCAGGAAGCCGAGCTTCGTAATTGGTTGGTCGACTACCTCGTCACCAATATCGGTTGCAGCCCCGACGAGATTGACATCGATGCGCCCTTGAACGAACTGGGCCTGGGATCGCGCGACGCGGTCGTGTTGTCGGGTGAGCTCTCCGAGTTTTTGGGGCGCCCGATCTCGCCGGTGGACTTCTGGCAGAACCCGACCCTCGATAGCCTGGCCCACGCGCTGGCCAATCCCGATGCCGAGCCGGCAGGCGCTGTGCCGGGCGCCACCGATGGCTCGCCGAACGCGCCGATCGCGGTCATCGGGCTGGGCTGCCGGCTGCCGGGTGACATTCATGGACCCGACGCGTTGTGGGACTTCCTGGCCGCCGGCCGCTCGGCGGTCGGAACCGTGCCCGACGATCGGTGGCAGGCGTTCGACGACGGCTCACCGGAAGCGGCGTCGGTATTGGCGAACACCACGCGGTGGGGCTCGTTTCTCAGCGACATCGCCGGTTTCGACGCCGAGTTCTTCGGTATCACGCCGCTGGAAGCCGACCACATCGACCCGCAGCAGCGCCTTCTACTCGAAGTCGCCGTCGAGGCGCTTGAGCACGCCGGCATCCCGGCGGAATCGCTCCGGCGCTCGCAGACCGGGGTCTTCGCAGGCGCCAGCGTCAGCGAATACGGGTTCATGGCCGCGCGTGACCTCAGCCAGATCGACGCCTGGACGGGTACCGGCGGTGCCTTGAGCATCATCGCCAATCGGCTGTCATACTTCCTAGACCTGCGAGGACCGTCGCTCACCGTCGACACCGCCTGCTCGTCGTCGCTGGTTGCGGTGCACCTGGCCTGCCAGAGTCTGCGGACCGGCCAATCCGAGCTGGCGATCGCCGCAGGGGTGAACCTGCTTCTCTCGCCCGCCGTGACGGGCAGCCTCGACGCGGCAGGAGCGATGTCGCCGACCGGTGCCTGCCATGCCTTCGACGCCGCCGCCGACGGATTCGTCCGCGGTGAGGGTTGCGGTGTCGCGGTGCTCAAGCGGCTCTCCGACGCGCTACGTGACGGAGACCGGGTGCTCGCGGTCGTCCGCGGCTCGGCGGTCAATCAAGACGGTCGATCCAATGGACTGATGGCACCGAACCCGGCCGCTCAGGCCGCAGTGTTGCGTGCCGCCTGCGCCGATGCGGGCGTCGCGCCCTCCTCGGTCGACTACGTCGAGGCGCACGGAACCGGAACGTTGCTCGGCGACCCCATCGAAGCCCGGGCCCTCGGGGCGGTGTATGGGCGCGGACGGCAACCTGACGCGCCGCTGCTGGCAGGCTCCGTGAAGACCAACCTCGGACACTTGGAAGCAGCCGCGGGCATCGTTGGGCTGATCAAAGCATCCTTGGCGGTGCAACGAGGCGCCATTCCAGCCAACCTGCACTTCGAATCCCCTAATCCGCATATCCCCTTCGACGAGCTTCGTCTGAAGGTGGTTGACGAAGCGACCGAGTGGCCGGTGACCGGACGATCGCACCGGGCAGGCGTGTCGTCGTTCGGCTTCGGCGGCACGAATGCGCATGTGGTGCTGGAGCAGGGCCCTGAGGCGTGCGTGCTGGAGCCTCCCGCAGCGGTACCGGCCGTCACCACCCTGGTGGTGACCGGCAAGAACACTGACCGCATGGCTGAGATGGCCACAATGTTGGCCGACTGGATGACCGATGCTGGGGCGCAGGTGCCGCTGGCCGACGTCGCGCATACCCTCGATCACCACCGGACCCAT
Source organism: Nakamurella sp. (assembly GCA_035633315.1). GTDB lineage: Bacteria > Actinomycetota > Actinomycetes > Mycobacteriales > Nakamurellaceae > Nakamurella. Next base: position 6,222 of record DASQFG010000240.1, read on the forward strand.
CAGGCGACGTTCGGCACGGTCTGCGCGGCTGACCGGGCCGAGGCGGTAGCTGGCCTGCGGGCGCTGGCGGCCGGGCAGCCCGCGACCGGGGTGGTCGGCCCGCACCAGGGGCCGTGCGGTTCCGGGACGGTGTTCGTGTACTCGGGTCAGGGCTCCCAGTGGGCGGGGATGGGCCGGCAGCTGCTCGCCGACGAGCCGGCATTCGCGGCCGCCGTCGCGACGCTGGAGCCGGACTTCGTGGTCGAGGCCGGGTTCTCCCTACACGAGGTGCTGGCCGGCGGGCAGGAACTGACCGGCATCGAGCGGATTCAGCCGGTGTTGGTGGGTGTTCAGCTGGCCTTGACTGCGTTGTGGCGCTCGTACGGGGTGGAACCCGATGCGGTGATCGGGCATTCGATGGGCGAGGTGACCGCGGCGGTGGTGGCCGGCGTGCTGACTCCGGCCGAAGGGTTCCGGGTGATCGCCAGGCGGTCGCAGTTGATGTCCCGGCACGCCGACAACGGCGCGATAGCTCTGCTGGAGCTTAACGCGCCGGCTGCCGAGGCGTTGATCGCCGACTTCCCGGATGTGACGGTGGCGGTGTATGCCTCACCGCGCCAGACCGTGGTCGCCGGGCCAACCGAGGCCGTTGACGCCGTCATCGCCAGGGCCACTCAGCAGAACACGTTCGCCCGCAGGGTGAACGTGGATGTGGCGTCCCACCACGCGATGATGGATCCCATCCTGCCGGAGTTGCGGGAGGCGTTGGCTGGTCTGGCGCCGAGGCTTCCACTCATCCCGGTCATTAGCACAGTCGAGAATGCCGGCGCCGCCCCACTGTTCGATGCCGACCACTGGGTGGCCAACCTGCGTAACCCGGTCCGGTTCAGCCAGGCCGTCGCCACCGCCGGCGCCACCGACTGCACCTTCATCGAGATCAGCCCGCACCCGTTGCTCACCAAGGCGATTTCCGACACCCTTGACGACCCGGGTACCGGCAACGCACATCACCACAGCCTGGGCACGCTGCAGCGTGACGCTCACGACACCGTCGCATTCCGCACGAATTTCAACGCAACGCACACCGTCCGGCCGCCACTCGGCGAGCACCCGCCGGAGCCGCACCCCGCCATCCCGACCACTCCCTGGCGCCACACCCGGCATTGGCTCGACGTCTCACCTGCGTTGTCCACCAACGGGTTTGGTGTGCGCCATCGGCGACGGCCGTTAGCCGCCGAGGACAGCCCAATCCCGGTGGACTGGCTGTACGAACCGACCTGGCCCGTGCACCCGCTACCTACGGCCGACACCGCCGGCGTCGGCTCCTGGCTGGTTCTCGGGGACGCCGACCTGGGTGCAGAACTCGGTCTGGGGTTGGGCCGCGCCACCGACCGGGCCACGCTGCGCGCCGCCCTCGCCGACGTGGACAGGGTGCTGTACGCGCCGCCCTCCGCCGGCTCCCCTATCGACGTGGCATCGGCCCATGGCCTGTTCAACGAGGCGAGAGCTGTTGTTGAAGAGCTGATTTCGATGCCCTCACCGCCGCGACTGTTCATCGTGACGCGCAACGCCCAGCCTGTCACGGAAGGCGAACGCGCCAACCCGGCACATGCCGTCCTGTGGGGTCTGGGCCGCACGCTCGCCCTGGAACATCCCGAGATCTGGGGCGGCGTGCTCGATGTCGACGAGTCGATGCCGGCCGTGTTGACCGCGCGGCTGGTGCTGGCCGAAGCACAGGCCGGTGACGGCGAGGACCAGGTTGTGTACCGGGCGGGTGCCCGGCACGTGCCGCGTCTGGAGAGCCGGGCCCCGGCACGGGGATCGGCCGAACTGAGCAGCGACACCAGCCACCTCGTCATCGGAGCCACCGGCCACATCGGTCCCTATCTGATCCAGCAGCTCGCCGACATGGGCGCCGGAACGATCGTTGCGGTGTCACGGAACCCCGGGGTACGGCTGAACGATTTGGCCCAACGACTTTCGTCGACGGGGACGACGCTGATCCAGGTGGCCACCGACGTCACCGACGAAACCGCCATGGCGGCACTGTTCGACCGGTTCGGCACCGAACTCCCGGCGCTCGAGGGCATCTACCTCGCGGCGTTCGCCGGTGGGCCGGTGACGTTGAGCGACATGACCGACGACGACGTCAACACCATGTTCGGTCCGAAGCTGGACGCACTCGGGGTGCTGCACGCCCTGTCGCTCAGAACGGCTGTACGCCAGTTCGTGCTGTTTTCGTCGATTTCCGGTCTGCTCGGTTCGCGCTGGCTCGCCCACTACACGGCGACCAGCGCCTTCCTCGACACGTTCGCGTATGCCCGACGCAACCTGGGTCTGCCGGCCACCGTCGTGAACTGGGGATTGTGGAAATCGTTGGCCGACGTGCAATCTGACGCGAGCGGGGTGATGTCCGACGCCGGGCTCAAGCCGATGCCCGACGAGGTGGCCATCCGGGCGTTGCCGCTGGTGATGGGGCCCGATGCGGCGGTGCGCTCCACCGTCGTGGACGCGGATTGGCCGCTGCTGGCCGCGGCCTATCGCACCCGCGGCGCGCTGCGCATCGTCGACGACGTGTTGGCGCGAGACGACGTCGCGGACGAGGTCACCCCCGAGACCGAATTCGCAAAAGCACTGCGTGAGTGCCCACCCGAACAGCGTCGCGAGCTGCTTGCCGACCATATCGGTACGTTGGCGTCGGCGGTGATGGGACTGGCGCCCACGGAGGTTCCGGACCCGGCAGCGGGATTCTTCCAACTCGGGATGGATTCGCTGATGAGTGTCACGCTTCAGCGCCACCTCGGCGCCAGCCTCGGGATCACGCTGCCGGCGGCGGTCATCTACGAGTACCCGACCATCTCGTCTCTGACCGACGCGCTGTGCGAGCGCATGGGCTATGTGACGGCGGCCGAGATCCCGGCGACAGCTCGATCCGGCCTGGGTGCACGAGCCCAGCGACGCGCCCGGGCCCGTCAGGGAGCTCAGGCGAGCAGACGGAAAGGACACCGGGTTTGACCACCGACGCCGATTACACGGCAGAATCGAATGAGTTGCCGCTCAACGCGATTGCGGTCATCGGAATGGCCGGCCATTTTCCTGGTGCGAACTCGGTGACGAAGTTCTGGGACAACTTGCGTGGCGGTGAGGAGTCCGTCGTCACACTCTCCGAGGAGGCACTTACCGCCGCCGGAGTCAGTGCCAAGACGCTGGCCGATCCTGCTTACGTGCGGCGCGCGGCCCTGCTCGACGGGATCGACGAGTTCGACGCGGAATACTTCGGGATGACCCCGTACACCGCTCGGATGATGGACCCTCAGCAGCGGCTGTTCTTGCAGACCGCCTGGCATGCCTTCGAAGATTCCGGGTACGACCCCGCCACCTTCGACGGAGCGATCGGCGTCTTCGCAAGCAGTACCGCCAGCGGCTACCTGATGCACAACCTGATGTCGCACCGGGACCCGCAGAAGCTCGTCGGCGAGGGCATCACCGTCGAAATGTTCAACCTGGTCTTGCTGAACGACAAGGACTACCCGGCGACGCGGGTGTCGCACCAGTTCAATCTGCGCGGACCGAGTCTTGCGGTGCAGACCGCCTGCTCGTCGTCGCTGGTCGCGGTGCACCTGGCATGCCAGAGCCTGCTGTCCGGGGAATGCGACATGGTGCTCGCCGGTGCCGCCTCGATCCGGGTGCCGCATCACGTCGGCTACGGATACGAGCCGGGGGGGATGGTGTCGCAGTCGGGCCACTGCCGACCGTTCGACGCCCACTCCGACGGCACCATCTTCGGCAGCGGGGTGGCGGCAGTGGTGCTCAAGCCGTTGCAGGCGGCGCTCGACGACGGCGACCGTATCCACGCCGTCATCCGCGGGTCGGCGATCAACAACGACGGCTCGGTGAAGATGACCTATGCGGCACCGGCCCTCGCCGGCCAGGCGGAGGTCATCGCCGAAGCGCATGCGGTAGCCGGTGTCGACTCCTCGACCATCGGATTCGTGGAGGCTCACGGAACCGGGACCCCGCTGGGCGATCCGATCGAAGTCGAAGCCCTGCGTCAGGCTTTCGAGGTCTCCAGCCTGGACCGGTCGGAACCGTGCGTGCTGGGTTCGGTGAAGTCGAACATCGGTCATCTGGATGCGGCGTCCGGCGTCACCGGCCTCATCAAGACGATTCTGTGCCTGAAGAACAAGGCGATTCCCCCGACCCTGCACTACACCGCGCCCAACCCCGAGTTACACCTCGAAAGCACCCCGTTCGTGGTTCAGAATCACTACGCATCATGGGAATCCGAAGCGCCGCGCCGCGCCGGGGTGAGCTCATTCGGTGTCGGTGGCACCAACGCGCACGTCGTCGTCGAGGAGGCGCCGCAGACCTCCTCCGCCGTCGCTGCCCCGAGCGGTCCGCAGGTGCTGCTGTTGTCCGCCCGCACCGCCGAGTCCCTGCAGGATGCCAGGGCTGCGCTCGCCGCGGAATTCTCGCGCGACCAACACCTGTTGCTGCCCGACGTGGCGTTCACGCTCGCCGGTCGGCGGGCCTACGAGGTCCGAATGGCGGCCGTCGTTGCCGACCGTGCCGATGCCGCCGCTGTGCTGACTTCCCTGCCCGACAAACAAGAGCACGACAACGCCTCGGTCGGGCAGTGCCCACAGGGCATTTCGCCGGGTGCAAATCGGGTGGCGTTCCTGTTTCCCGGGCAGGGCGCGCAGCACGTCGGCATGGCCCGCGGCCTCTATGACACTGAGCCGGTGTTCCGGGAGAACTTCGACCGGTGCGCCGCCGGATTTGCCCAAGAGCTCGGCATCGACCTGTTGGCCGAGGTGTTCGGCACCGGCGGGCAGGAGCGAAGCGACTCGGGGAAGGGCACCGCGGGCCTGGAGCCCACCGACCTTGCCCAGCCTGCTCTCTTCACGGTGGAATACGCGCTGGCGCAGCTGACCATGTCGTACGGTGTCACCCCGGCGGCGCTGGCCGGACACAGCATCGGCGAACTCGTGGCCGCCGCCCTGGCGGGGGTTTTCGACCTGCCGGCGGCGATCAAGGTGGTGTCGA
>DASQFG010000241.1:0-8229 GCA_035633315.1 Nakamurella sp.
GCATCAGATACGGTGTGCCCGTCATCAAATGCCACGTCCCCCGGTCCAGACCGGCCGCGTGCACCCGAAGCAGCACCTCGTGATCGGCGATCTCGGGTCGGGTGATCCGCGCCGACCGGAGCACCTCGGCGGAGCCGTAGCTGTCCTGCACGATCGCCTGCATCGCTGCTCCCGTCGCCGCCTGTGTGTCGTCTGATCCCATGATCGATCCCCTTTCCAAGGGATGAAGTCAATCCCGTCGTACTTAGTACGGGACTCTATAGTACTAAGTACGTGCGCGCTAGTGGTCGGAGGAACCATTCGGAAGCCGCAGTGCAGTGGAACGCGCCAGCTGAGATCTATCGGCACGCGATCAGGTAGCACATGAGTGACGCCGCCGACTCCAGATCTCCCGGTTCAGCCCCAGCCGGTGCTCCGCTTTCCCGCCATCGGCAGCCGGGCATCGGCTGTCGTGGTGATGGTGGAACCACAGGAGCTCGTCGTCCCCACCACGGTGGCCGGGCATCGGCTGCCGCATCGCTGGAGAGGTGACCACGAGCATGGCGAAAGGGACTGAGTTGGTCGACGTTCTGATCGTTCTCCGGTCCGACCAGGTCTCTGACTTGTTCCTGGGGGAATCGAAGGGGTGCTGCTGCCTTACTAAGTACTAGCGTATAGTACTTAGTACGAGATGGCTAGTGTTCGGGAGGCACGATGGTGAAACCAGTCAGCGGCACTACCAAGGAACGCGTTCCCCTCAGCCGGGACCGGGTGTTGGCCGGCGCGATCACGGTCGCCGACGCCGGCGGGATCGGGGCGCTGACCATCCGCACGCTCGCCCAAGAACTCGGTGTCAAACCGATGTCGGTGTACCACTACGTCGCCAACAAGGACGAAATCATCGACAGCATCGTCGATCTCGTCTACAGCGAGATCGACCTACCCGTTCCCGGCGGCGACTGGCAGGCGGAGATGCGGCGGCGAGCCAACTCCGCCCGCCGGGTATTGGCGGTTCATCCCTGGGCCACCGCCCTGCTGCAGTCACGTCTGAACCCCGGCTCCGCGACGCTGCGCCACCACAACGCCTTCATCGCAACCCTGCGGGCCGCGGGCTTCTCGGTGGTACTGACCGCCCACGCCTTCGCCCTGATCGACAGCTATGTCTTCGGATTCGCCCTGTCGGAGAACGCGCTGCCCATCCACGGCCCGGACAGCGTCGCCGACACCGCCGCCTCGATGATGGAGCGGTCCTTCGACGCCGAGGCCTACCCATCCCTGCTCGAGTTCACCATGGAGCACGTCATGCGCCCCGATTATGACTTCGGCAAAGAATTCGAATACGGACTCACCGTCATCCTCGACGGCCTCGCCAGGTCACTCCCGGACAACGGCAGCGGACCCCCCGGCCCGGCGCCGATCGATTCACCAACGCCGGCGAAGACACCGCCCGGAACGCCCTATGACTGACACCCCACGACCCCCGTACCCGTAGCCGGTCCCGGCCTGTTGGCCGGCAACACAGTCCTGATCACCGGCGTCTCCGGCAAACCCGGGGTGATTCAGTCGCCTGGACCTGAACTCCCGACGAACTTACGGGCGAGACCACTGAGAGCTAAGAGCCTGATTGCAGTCATTGCCTCTGCAAGGAGTTCGGGGCGCACGGCAGTCCCCGATCAGGACAGTGGCAAGTTGAACTGCACCGTGGTAAGGGCCAGACGCCAAGGCAGTTCGCGCTCGACGCTCTGCCCCGTTTGAACGCGGCTCCCGCAGGACCGCTGCGAGAGCGGAAGCAGCGGGCAGTTCAGTCCGAGGACCGTGCCTCCGGTGACGATGAACTCAACCGGGAGGTCGTCGTCCACGCCGCCGGTCAGCGGCCCGATTGCCGCCAGCGCGCGTCCAGCCGTCGACGGGGTGCTGCGGACGGTGACGTCGGTGAGCCGATAACGGAGTTCGAACTGATCGACCTCCGCGACGGGCAGGCTTATTGTCGCGCCGACCGTTGCCCCCGGAACCACGACGGGTTGGTCGCCGGCACTGAGCTGGACCTGGGTAGCCGTCGCTGAGGCCGATGCGAACTGTTGTCCGGCCCGATCGACCGGCGCCGGGCGCAGCGTCAGCGCGCTGACGGGGTTCACGAGCCGGATCCGCTCGACGACATCGAAGGAGCCGTCCGATGCCGGTGACGCGATCAGCAGGATGCCCGGCTGGGTGAGTCCGGGTGCCGTTTGCGGTAGCGGTGCCGTTGGCGGGCCCGTGAGCGTCACCGTGACCGAGCCGACCGTGGTTGACGGTGCAGTGGCAGCAGCCGACTGCGCCGACGTCGTTGGCGTGCGTGTGGGGGACCTGACGGGAGCCGTGGTCGCCTGAGACGGGCTGGTGGGCGTCGATGGCGCCTCGGCCGCTGCTCGATCCGGGGTTGCAGCAGGATTCAGGCCGCTGATGATGACGAAGCCGCCTGCCGCGAGACCGGCCACCACGGCCAACACCGCCACGCCGACGATGCGGCGAATTCCTACCCGGGCGAAAGCAGCGTGCTTCGGTCCAGTAGCCGGTGTTCGTTGGGGTTGATCGCGGACCGGCGTCAAGCCGCTGACCGCGTTGACTGGGCCACCACCGCGTGCGTGTTTGGCCATCTGCTGACCCCCGGGAATGCGACCGAAGCGCCGCCAGGCAAGGATTGACTCACTCACCGTAGCGAGTTATAGGCTGAGTGGCCTAGGCTAGCGTACTCAAAGAGTGAATGAAACCCGTTCGGGGGAGTGTCGTGAACACATCAGGACGCGCACTGGTTGTTGTCACGACGCTGCTGGTCGGCGGCGTGTTCGGCGGCTTCACGAGCAGCACGGCCGCGGCCGCCACCGCCGCGGCGCCTGAAGACACAGCGACGCTGTACCTCGTCCAGGGCTTGCCGGGCGCGGCGATCGACGTGGCCGTGGACGGCAAGACCGTGGCGGAAGATGTACAGACAACCAATGTTGTCGGGCCAATCGCGGTCAGCACCGGAACGAGAACCCTCACGTTCACCGACGGCGACGGCAAGGTCGTGGCGGAGAACACCGTCGACGCCCGGGCCGGCTCGAGTTCCGACCTGGTCCTGCACCTGACGACGGCCGCGGGCGACCCTCCGGTCGTCACGCAGTTCGCCAACGATCTGACGGGCGTCCCGAGCGACAAGGCTTCGTTGACCGTGGCACACACTGCCGCGGTCCCACCGGCGGATATCCGGGTCGACGGCCAGGTGCTCTTTGCCAATGTCGCCAACGGAGAGTCGCTCGACCTCGTCGTGCCGGCGGGCACCTACAGCGTGGACATCGTGCCCGCAGGCGAGAGCTCGCCGGTCGTCTTCGGACCGGTGCATCTCACGGTGCAGGGCGGCTCGCTGAACCGCGTCTACGCGGTGGGCGACCCTGCCGCAACGACGATGAACGTTGCCGTTCACGTCCTCAAGTTGCCCGAGAGCGGGTCAGTGCCGCCCACCATGGTCGACACCGGCACGGGCGGCATCGCTGTGGTGATGCAACTGATCGCACGCATCTTGCACATGTGGCGCGGTTGAGCCGACCGGTCCTCGCGAGCCGACCGGTCCTCGCGGCCACCGGGCGTCTGCCAACCGCACTGGTCATCCTGCTGTGGCTAGGGGCGGCGTGTTCGGCGAGCCCCATCCCCCACGCGTCCACGGCTTCGGCAATCTCGCAGCACCCCCCGTCGACCGGCGAAGCTACACCGCCGAGCAGGTCCTCCCTGCCGGTGGTCAGCGACCCGACAGCGACCTCGCCCGCACCGTCGCTGGCAGAGCCCGATGTCGGCGCGCGTATTGCCACGACCTCGACCGCGCCGTCCCCGATGCGTCAGGGCGCCGGCGCGCAAAGCGCACGGGTCCGGTTCGTGCCCCGGCACATCGAGCTGCCGAGCGGCGACAGCGCCGTGGTCGAGCCGGAACAGACCGTGAACGGCGTCCTGCAGGTACCCGCCGACATCCGGCACGTTGGCTGGTGGGACGGCAGCTCCTCTGCAGGTGACCCGTTCGGCTCGACGGTCATCGCCGGGCACGTCGATTCCAGGCTGCAGGGGCTCGGCTTCTTCGCCGAGCTGCTACTCATGCAGGTCGGCGACCTCATTACGCTGCGATCGGGTACGCACGCCCTGACCTACCGGGTGGTCTCGGCCACGCTGGTCGACAAGGAGGCGCTGGCTTCGGAAAGCCAGGCGCTTGGTCAACGTGGCCCACACCGCCTTGTACTGATCACCTGCTCCGGGCAGTGGCATCCCGAGGTGCGCTCGTACGACAGCAACCTGGTCGTCGTCGCCGACCCAGTGGTCCGCTGACACCGGATCCGCCGGCCATCAGCTACGGGGCCGCCTGGCCGCTACCCCCGACCGGACTCCCACCGGCAAGCCCAGCACAGCTTTCAGGACACACACCCCCCAGACGAACTCACGGGCGAGACCACTTGGCCGCGGGGGTCGTGGTGCCCCTGCCTCGCTGCGAGTAGTGGGGATCATGGCTTTTCTTCGCCTTGTCTACGACCACTCGATCAACATCCTCGCGCGAGAGCATCTCGTCGCCCGACCCCGCACGTCGCGGCGGCCTACAGTCCCTGCATGACGAACACCGAGCTGAATCCCGCCGAGATCGTCTGCACCGGCACGGCACCCGGTGCCAGCGGGCGACCTGAGAACGCGGCGGCGGCTCTGGCAGTGCTGGAGCCGCGCGAGGTCCCGCTCGGCGGACCGCGTGCGATGACAGTTCGCCGGACATTGCCGCAGAAATCCCGCTCGTTGATCGGTCCGTGGTGCTTCGCCGATCATTACGGCCCCCAGGACGTGGCGGTGACCGGCGGGATGGCCGTACCACCGCACCCGCACACCGGGCTGCAGACGGCGAGCTGGCTGTTCACCGGCGAGATCGAGCACCGGGACAGCGTCGGCTCGCACGCCCTCGTCCGGCCCGGCGAGCTGAACCTGATGACCGCCGGGCGCGGCATCGCCCACTCCGAGGTGTCCACGCCGGGAACCGCGGTCTTGCACGGCGTCCAGCTGTGGATCGCGCTGCCCGCTGCGCACCGCTTCACCGCGCCGGCCTTCGAGCACGTCATTCCGCCGACGGCCACGGACAGCGGGATCGCGGTTCGGGTCTTCCTCGGATCCTGGCTGGGCACCACCTCCCCGGCCACCGCCTTCTCGCCGATCGTCGGCGCGGAACTGACGATCCAGCCGGGCTTTTCGGCCGAGCTGCCGTTGGACATCAACTTCGAGCACGGGCTGCTGGTCGACACGGGCGACGCCACGGTCTGCGGCGCCCCGGTCCCGGCCGCCTCGATGGGCTACCTGCCGCCCGGCACCACGACCCTGCGGGTCGGCGCCGGGCCGGACGCACCCGTGCGCGCGCTGCTGCTCGGCGGGCTGCCGCTGGGTGAGCGAATCGTCATGTGGTGGAACTTCATCGGGCGGACCCACGAGGAGATCGTCGAGTTCCGCAGGCAATGGATGGCCGGGATCGGCGCCCCGCCGGCCGAGTCCGACTCCCCGCATGGCGAATCGCTTTTCGGCCCGGTGGCCGGCTACCCCGGCCGCCCGCTGCCCGCACCGGAGATGCCGGGGTTGCGCCTCAAGCCGCGCACCTGAGAATTGGGCAAGTCACGCTGCCGCGCCTTCAGCCGGTGCAACACCACCGGCAGCGGCCCGGTGTGCAGCACTCCGAGCTGCTGGGTCGCCCTGGTGAGCGCGACGTAGAGGTCGTTGAGCCCGCGGTCGGATTCGGTCAGGATGCCGTTCGGATCCGCCACGATCACCCGGTCGAATTCGAGGCCCTTCGCGTCCCGGACGGTGAGCACCGAGACCCCGTCGCGCAGGTCCTCCCCGCCATCGCGATCGCCCTCCTGGTCGCCGCTGTCCCCGTGCGTGGCGGTGGACGTGGCCCGGTGCACCGCCGCGGCCACCGCGTCCCGGACGGCGTGCGGGACGATGATCGCCAGCGTCCCCTCGCCGGCTTCGGCGTGGTCCTGTGCGGCCAGCGCGGCCGCCACTTCCGCCAGTTCCGCGGCGTCGACCTGACGGTGCCAGGGCGCCACACCGGATTCGCGCACCGATCGCGGCGGCCGGGCCTCGGGGTCGATCCGGGCCAGCGTCGGCTCGGCGACCTCCATGATCTCGGCGGGAGTCCGGTAGTTGACCGTCAGCTCCTCGATCCGCAGCTGTTGCCGTGCATAGGGTTTCAGCACCCGGTCCCAGGACGAGGCGCCTGCCGCGTCCGAGGTCTGGGCGAGGTCACCGACCAGCGTCATCGAGCGGACCGGGCAGCGGCGCATCACCATGCGCCAGGCCATCGACGACAATTCTTGTGCCTCGTCCACGATCACGTGCCCGAAGGCCCACTCCCGGTCCGCGGCCGCGCGTTCGGTCGTCGACGTCATCGTCACGACGTCGTTGTGCAGCGAGGCCAGGTTCGACGCGGACACCATCGACACCAAAGGTGCCTCGTCGCCGTAGGTGTCGTCCTCATCCGAGGACACGCCCATCAGATCGAGCACCTCACCCGCGTACTCCAGTTCGGCGGCCGCGTCGGCAGCCAGCCGCTCCCGGCCGACCGGACCGAGCAGTTCGGCCGCCTCGTCAAGCAGCGGCACGTCGGCGGGCGTCCAGCTGCCCGCGGCGCTCGGCCGTTCCAGCAGTTTCCGGTCGGCGGGGCTGAAATGGCTTGCCGCAAAAGCGATCCGCTCGGGCGAGGCGAACAGGTCCGCCAGCAGTCGTTGGGCGGTGAGCGCCGGCCAGATGCCGCGCAGGGCCTCGGACAGCCCCTCGTGCTCGAGCAGATCACGCCGGATTGCGTCGAGATCGTCCGGGGTGGCAAGACTCTCGCCGCCCGGGTCACGGCCGAGGCGTTCGGCGACCTGAGGCACCAGGGCGTCCATGATCCGCCTGACGAAGACCGACCTTGCCTCGTTGTGCGGCCGCCGGGATTGCCAAGCGCGGTGCTGCGCGGCCTTCAACAGACCGCGATGCAGGTGCAGGACCCCGCCCGGCGCGCCGTCGAACTTCACCCGCACCGCACCGGTGGGCATCGATTCGCGGTGCAGCACGGCGTTGGCGATCACGGTCGTCATCGCTGTTCGGCCCTTGATGCGGGCGGTTCGGGCATCCTCTTCGGCGCGGGCCGACACACCGGGGAACAGGTCGCCGATGGTGGACAGCACGACGGCGTTCTCGCCGAGCGAGGGCAGCACCTGGCCGATGTAGCGCAGGAAGGTCGGGTTCGGCCCGATGATCAGCACTCCGCGCTGACCCAGCTGCTCGCGGTGGGTGTAGAGCAGGTACGCCGCGCGGTGCAGGGCCACCGCGGTCTTGCCGGTGCCGGGTCCGCCCTGCACGACCATGATGCCGTTGCGGTCGGCCCTGATGATCCGGTCCTGCTCGGCCTGGATGGTCGCGACGATGTCGCTCATCCGGCCGGTGCGCGGGGCTTGGATCGCGGACAGCAGGGCCGCCTCCCCGGCCAGCCCGGCCGTCGACGAGCCGCCCTCGGTGCCGCCTGCCAGCACCAGGTAGTCGTCGGTCACCGACTCCACCCGGCGCCGGCGGGTCTGGATGTAGCGCCGCCGCCAGATGCCCAAGGGGTTGGCCGCGGTGGCGACATAGAACGGCCGCGCCGACGGGGCGCGCCAGTCCATCAGCAGCTGCCGGTGGTCGCCGGTGTCGTCGAAGATGCCCATCCGGCCGACGTGCATGCTCTCGCCGTCGGTGTGGTCGATGCGACCGAAGCAGAGCCGGTCCTCGGCGGCGGTCAGGGTCAGCACGGCAGCCGCGTGCCGGGCGTACGCCACGTCCCGCTCCACCCGCCCGCCGGGAGTGCCGTCGCTGTGCCGCACGTACCGGTCCCGCAGTTCCACCCGCTCCCGGCGCAGCGCGTCCAGCCGCCGGTACAGCAGGGTCAGGTGAGCCTGCTCCTCGGCGATCCGCTCAACGGCGGGGTCGGCCTGGTCGGCGCTGCCGGGGTCCACGCTGATGGGGTCTGTGCTGGTGGGGACGGTGGTCTGCTGCTCTGGCTCGTCGACGAGGTGATCACCGCCGTACCGGGCGGTGGCAGGGAAGCTGCTGGATTCGGACACGCACACCCTTCTGCTGGCTGACGGTGTCGGCGCGCGGCACAGGCGCACACGAACCGGACAACCAGGGTACTCGCGCGGCTGGGAACGCGATTCCTTGCCGCTGTGCGGAACATCCGGCGCTGTCCCTCGGTTGAGAACGGGCATG
>DASQFG010000242.1:0-2623 GCA_035633315.1 Nakamurella sp.
CGTGGTGGACTACTACGCGATCAGCCGGCACATCGACAACGAGGTCAGGGAGCTGTACGCCGACTTCAAGAGCCGGTACCCGGGCATTGAGCCCGGGCCGCAGGGCATGTACTCGGGGTACGGCCCGTACAACGACGCGAAGGCGAAGATCGAGGCCGGCCGCCCGAAGAAGCCCCCCGGGGGCGACAAGCTGACGGTCGACCCGCAACTGCTGATGGCGGACGACGTCCGCGCCGAATCGGAATGGGATGTCAAGGCGGAGAGGGCCTTCCGTGACTGGGCGATTGCCGAGCTGGCCAAGTCCCCGCCGGTGTTCGACATGTTCCCCGAGCACGACGACGAGATCATTTCCCGGCGCACCGCGCTGGGCAGCTACACGACCAAGGGCCTGATCAGCCTGGCCGACCTCCGTCATCAGTTCGCGCAGCAGTACGCCGCGCAGGTCACCGACCGTCAGGACTGGCAGCAACTGCGGACCGCGTTCGCCGACACCGTCGCGGCGTACGACGACGCCACCGAGGTGCACAAGGAACGCAGCAAGATCAACAAAGAGAACCGGGGCTGGTTCGGCGTCGACATCGTCCGCAATATCATCGAAGCCGTCGGCGAGGGCGACGAGGACTATCCGTCGATCCGCCAGTGGGACGAGCCCAAAGCGCTGATCGAGCAGGCGAGACCGCTGCTGGCGGAGCACAAGTTCGAGCTGGCCGTGCCGTTGCTGGCGATGGCCGAGCTGTCCACCGCGCAGGCCGCGCAGAAGATCTTCGCCTACGACAACAGGGTGGAAAGCGGCGCCCGGATCGCGGTGAAATGGCTGGGCCGGGTCAAGACCGCGGGCTCGATCGCCGCCAGCATCGCGGCCGGCCCGCTGGGCATCACCGGCTCCGCCCTGGTCGCCGGCGGGTACACCTTCGTCCAGGAGGGGGCGCAGAACGCCTCGGCCATGGCGCACGGCCAGCGGACCGACTTCGGCTTCGTCGGCCTGGTCAAGCAAGCGGGAATGGCCACCGTCATGGGTCTGATGGGCGGTGCCCTGCAGTCCCGCTTCCAGGCTGCGATGGCCGCCAGGCTGACCCAGATCACCGGCACAGCGGGCGGGGCCGTCCGGGACATCGCCACCAGCTCCGCGGCCGCGATGACGTCATCGGTGTACACGACCGCGGTCGAGTCGGTGCTCGCCTCCGTGGTGGCCGGCCAGGCGCTGCCCAAGAACGCCACCGAGTTCGCCGATCTCATCGTGGACAACGCACTGAAGGCCGGGGCGATGGACGTCGCGCTCCGCGGGCCGTCGGCGCGGGCGGCCCGGGAATACCAGTCCTGGCGCGCGGGGGGTGCGCCGGCGGTCGCCGGCACGGTCCCCAAGGCCGGCACCGACCCCAAGGCCGGCACGGATCCGAAGGCGTCGGCCGATCCGGCCACCACCAAGGCACCCGACCCGGCCAAGATGCCGGAGGACGTCGCGCAGCGGCTGCTGCGGGACAGCGGCGGGTGGGATCGGCTCAGCGCAGACCTGCACGCGGGCACCGGTCTCGGGCACGGACTGATGCCCGCCGAGCGCAGAGCCCTGCTGAACCGGTTCGAGGCATCCAGGGAAATGCTGGCGCGAGACGTGGCCGGCGTGTTCCAAGGCACGGTGTCGATCACCGACGTCGGTCCCGGGCGAGCCATGGAGATCCGCTTCACCGGCGACGGCGCCGAAGCACGCCTCGCCGAAGCGCGTGAGTACCTCGACGTGAAACGGCCCGGCTGGGCCGCCGAGACCGGAGTGTCCCTGCAGGCCGGACCCAAAGCGGTCGGCGGACCCAAGTCCCAGCAAGCGATCCACGCTCTGGAGCGGGCGACCCCCGAGGCACGCAGGAGAGCCGCTCAGCTCGCCCCGCTGTACGAGAGGTGGAACGGCCTGAACGCCGAGCAACGACTGCAGCTGCTCGCCGATGTGGTGAATCAGCAGTTGCGGCAATTCGGCGTGCCCGACGTGCACCCCGCGTTCGGCGACCGGGGGGCGGCCGAAAACGGCTCGATGAACGCCAAGACGTGGGAATTGCAGATCAAGGCGGATCTGCTCAAGGGGCACACCCAGACCGCTGACGAATTCGCCAACGTGTGCGGCATCGCCATGCACGAGGCTCACCATGCGCTGCAGATGTTCCGGGCGGCCAGGACCAACCCGGTGCTGGCCAAGCAGCGGCTGGACCCGCTGGTGTTCGAGGCGGTGATGAAGGCGAACCGCGGCGAGATCCCCGCCGAGAAACTGCGGGTCGACACGTTGGAATATGCCGAGGCCGCCGAGGCCAGGGAAAGCATGTGGGGCAGCGGCCGGACCTACAACAAGGAGGTGTACACCCGACTGGATACGGCCGACGCGGCGTACACCCGCGCCGTGAAGAACTTCGACTCCGTGCGCACCCTGCCGGCGAACGCGCCCATGCGAGAGGTGGCGGTCAGAGATCTCCTCGCCGCGCGTGCCGCCCGCGAGGCCGCACACGACGAGTACATGCGGCTGCCCGAGGAGGTCGAGGCGTGGCGGATCGGGAAGGAGACCGAGGCGGCGGTCAAGGAGCGGCTCCGCCTCGACGCTGCGCTGGCCAAGGCCAAGGCCGCCGAGCAGGACGCGCACGCAGCG
>DASQFG010000243.1:0-1889 GCA_035633315.1 Nakamurella sp.
ACGCTGGCCGAGGTGCTCGCAACCTCCGACCTACCCGGTGGCGTGGTCAACATCCTCACCGGCGACCCGGCGGAGATCGCCCCGCACCTGGCCGCACACGGCGACGTCAACGCGCTGGACCTGACCGGGGCCTCCGCATCGTTGCGCGTCGAATTGGAAAGGGCGGCGGCCGGGACCGTCAAGCGGGTGTACACACCCTCCCGGATGCCCGACTTCACCCGGGAGCCGGGGACGGCGCGGATGAGGGCGTTCCTGGAGACCAAGACCGTCTGGCACCCCACCGGCGCGGTGTCGCTGGCCGGCGGCTCCGGCTACTGAACCTGGGCCCCCGTTCATCCCACACGGCCGGATGAACGCTGGAGGGTCGGTACCGCGCCGGCCAACACCGTTCGCAGCGGTCCGGTGCTCGTCAATCCCATCGTGTACGCGGAGGTCTCGGTGGGTTACGACCGCATCGAGGACCTCGATGACGCTCTCCCGGCCGCTATCTTCCGCCGCGAGTCGTTGCCCTATCTCGCGGGATTCCTCGCGGGGAAGGCCTACCGGGACTACCGCCGCCGGGGCGGAACCCGGACCTCGCCGCTGCCCGGCTTCTTCATCCGGGCCCACGCCGCCGTGAGCGTCCTCACTCTGCCGACCAGGGACGCCGGGCGGTACAGGACCTGCTTTCCGACCGTTCGGCTCATCACGCCCTGAATCTCCGGCCGGCCGCCGCATGAGGGTGGAAATCTCCTGTGCCACGGCCTCAACGGCCCCGTGCCCGGCGGACACCCGACCGTGCGACCTTGATCACGATAGGCCTGACCAGGCTCCACGATCGTTAGCCTGGAAGGGTCACCTAACCTCGAGGAGCGCCGCATGACCCTGCCCCTACGGATTGCCGTCGTCGGCGCCGGACCGGCTGGAATCTATGCCGCCGACATCCTGACCAGCAAGGATCCCGAGGCCCGCGTCGACATCTTCGACCGCCTGCCCACGCCCTACGGGCTGATCCGGTACGGCGTCGCGCCGGACCATCCGCG
Organism: Nakamurella sp.; assembly: GCA_035633315.1. Taxonomy (GTDB): domain Bacteria; phylum Actinomycetota; class Actinomycetes; order Mycobacteriales; family Nakamurellaceae; genus Nakamurella. The sequence continues at coordinate 1,023 of DASQFG010000243.1, forward strand.
GATCAAGCAGATCGTCGTCGCCCTGCACCGGGTGCTGGAGAAGGACCGCATCCGCTTCATCGGCAACGTTCACGTCGGCGTCGACGTGAAGGTCGACGAGCTGCGGCAGTTCTACGACGCCGTCATCTTCGCCACGGGCGCGGAACGGGACCGCTCGCTGCGCATTGCGGGCGAGGACCTCCGCAGGTCGCACGGCGCCGCCGAGTTCGTGTCCTTGTACGATTCCCACCCGGACCGAGAGCCGGCCTGGGACCTCACGCAAACCCGGTCGGTGGCGATCATCGGGGTGGGGAACGTCGGGCTGGACGTGGCCCGGATGCTCACCCGCACCGGCGATGAGCTGCTGTACACCGACATTCCCGCGCACGTCTACCAGGTGCTGGTCAACTCCGCGGTCACCGACGTGCACATGTTCGCCCGCCGCGGGCCTGCACAGGCCAAGTTCACGCCGGTGGAGTTGCGCGATCTGGACCACTCCCCCAACGTTCAGGTGCTGGTCGCCCCCGAGGGGATGGAGTTCGACACCGAATCCCAGGCCGCCCTGTCGCGCAGCAAGTCGCTGCGGATGGTGGTCGACGTGCTCAGCGAGTGGGCCATGCGCGATCCCGAGCCCGGCCCGCAGCGCCGCATCCACATCCATTTCCTGGAAAACCCGACCGAGATCCTGGGCGAGAACGGCGAGGTCGTCGGGCTTCGGACGGAGCGTCAGGAGCTGGTCGGCGACGGCACCGTTCGTGGCACCGGCGAGTTCACCGACTGGGAGGTGCAGTCGGTCTACCGGGCGGTGGGTTACCGCTCGGAGGCGATCGAGGATCTGCCGTTCGACACCCGGCGGCTGATCCTGCCCAACGACGGTGGCCGGGTCCT
>DASQFG010000244.1:0-1638 GCA_035633315.1 Nakamurella sp.
GCGGTGAACGCCGCGCGTGGCGACAGTCCCTGACCAAGCGTCCGGTGGTGCACCGCTGCCTGCACCGCCGCCCAGGGATCGACCGGGGTGACCGGTGCGTCCGACCCGAACGCCAGACTGACGCCGGCAGCGGCCATCGCCGCGAACGGGTTCATCGCAGCGGCCCGCTCCGCGCCGAGCCGGCGGGCGTACATGCCGTCGGTTCCGCCCCAGGCAGCGTCGAACAGCGGCTGCACGCTGGCCACCGTGCCGGTCGCGGCGATTGCAGCGATCGCCTCCTGGTCGGGCATCTCGGCGTGCTCGACCCGGTGCGTACAGCCGGCCAGCCGGACCGTCCCGTTGTCCCCCAACCGTTTTGCCGCTGTGCGCAGCGCCCGACCGACGGCGCTGACGGCGTCGTCACCGATGGCATGGAAGCCGGCCTGCACGCCGGCCAGGGTGCAGGCGACGAGGTGATCGGTGATCTCCTCGAGCGTGAGGTACCGCGCCCCGCTGGTCAACGGATCGTCGAGGTAGGGATTGCTCAGTGCGGCGGTACGAGAGCCGATCGCGCCGTCGATCACCAGGTCGCCGCCCAACGCGTGCGCACCGGTTTCGGCGAGCAATGACAGGGCCTGCTCGGGGTCGCTGACGGCGGCGGCCAGGTACCCGCGCACCGGAATCGGCCCGTCAAGGGCCAGCAGCGTGGCCAGGTCGGCGCGTCCGGTGTCGTCCGCGGCGGCGCATTCGTGCACCTCGACGATGCCCTGCGCGGCGGCCGCCGACAGGAACGCGAGGTGGGCGGCGCGGCGTTGGTCCGCGGGCAGGGCGGCTCTGATGAAGCCGCGGACCGCGGCGTGGGCGGCCATGGAGATGGGGCCGGTGTCCGACCATCCGGGCAGCGCCCGGCCGTCGGTGATGGCGGCGGCCAGCGGTGAACTGATCAGCGCGGAATGCACGTCGATCCGGGACAGGTAGGCGCGACGCGCACCGACCACCGCATCGAGCTCCGCGCGGCTTGGTGGCCGGTTCTCCGGCCAGGAGTGTTCGTCCCAGCCGTGACCCCACAGCACCCCGTCGGGATGCGCCCAGCCGTACCGTCCGATGGCGTCCAGGCACTGGGCCAGCGAGCGGGTGCCCGTCAGGTCCAGGCCGGTCAGCGACAACCCGGCGTCGGTGGTGTGCACGTGCGCGTCGACGAAACCGGGTACCACCAACGCACCGTCAAGGTCGATCACCCGGTCCGGCCGGCCGGCCACGGACAGCGCGTGCTCGCCGCCGATCCAGCTGATGGTGGACCCGTCGAACGCCAGCGCGGTGGCATCGGGATCGGCGGCGGTGTGGATGCGGCCGCCGCGCAGCAGGGTGAGCGTCATCCGGCACAGTCAAACACGAGCGTTCACCCGTAGGTGTCACCGGAGACAATGGGCATGAGGGTAGGACTGTCAGTGATCATCTGTCACAGTTGGCCGGTGAGCATATCGCCGGAATCCGCGCAGGTCGCCGACCGACCCGGGAGCCCCAACGGTCTGACGTCGGCACAGGTGGCCGAGCGCGTCGCGCTGGGTCAGGTCAACGCGACGAGCCAGGCGTCGTCGCGCTCGCTGTGGGTGATCTTCAAGACCAACGTGTTCACCCGGTTCAACGCGATCCTGGGTG
>DASQFG010000245.1:0-12369 GCA_035633315.1 Nakamurella sp.
CCCGACCAAGCCGGGCTGCGCTACCGGACGAGGGCGTCGTGAAGGGGTCGTCGTGAAGGGGTCGTCGACGCCCACCCGGTCAGCCCTTGTCGAGGTAGTCCTGGCTCTGGACGGAGATGACCGCGGACACCATGTCCGCCAGCCCGGGCCACTGCGACATCTCCGGATCGTCACCCACCAGTCCCTGCGCGTCGTCCCTGGCCTGCGCGATGACGTCCTTGTCGCGCAGCAACGAGAGCAACCGCAGGGAGGTCGCCCGGCCGGCCTGCGAGGTGCCCAGCACGTCACCCTCGCGACGCAGCTCCAGGTCCGCCTCGGCCAGCGCGAAGCCGTCGTTGGTCTCCGCGACGGCCGCCAATCGTGCGCGACCCGGCGCGTTCTCGTGCCCCTCGGTGACCAGCAGGCAGACCCCCGGCGCCGACCCGCGGCCCACCCGGCCCCGCAGCTGGTGCAGCTGCGACATGCCGAACCGTTCGGCGTCCATGATCACCATCATGGACGCGTTGGGGACGTCGACGCCGACCTCGATCACCGTGGTGGCGACCAGCACGTCGATGTTCCCGGCCGCAAAGGAGCGCATCACCTCGTCCTTCTCGGCGGCCGGCAGCCTGCCGTGCAGCACCGCGAGACGGAGCCCCGCCAGCGGTCCGTCCCGCAATTGCTGCGCCACTGCGGTCACCGACAGCGGGGGCCTCGGCGAGGTGGCGCCCGGTCCGTCCGCTGATCCGGCGCCGTCGGACTCGAGATCGCTGCCGTCATCGGGCGTCTCGCTCTCGTCGTCACCGATCTTGGGGCAGACGACGTACGCCTGATGGCCCTTGCCGACCTCCTCGCGGACCCGTTCCCAGGCGCGGTCCAGCCAGGCCGGCCTGTCCGCGGCCGGCACCACAGTGGTGGAGATCGGCGACCTGCCCTTCGGCAATTCGGACAGGATCGAGGTGTCCAGATCGCCGTACACCGTCATCGCGACGGTCCGCGGGATCGGGGTCGCCGTCATCACCAGCACGTGCGGCGGGTTGCCCTCCGGATGCCGGGTGCGCAGCGCGTGCCGCTGCTCGACGCCGAAGCGGTGCTGCTCGTCGACCACGATCAGCCCGAGGTTGCCGAAGAACACCCCCTCGGACAGCAGCGCGTGCGTGCCGACCGCGATGCCCGGCTCACCGGAGGCGATGGCCAGCAATGCCTTTCGCCGCGCGCCGGCAGGCAGCGACCCGGTCAGCAGGGTAATGGTGGTCGCCTCGGGTGGCGCGCCCAGCTCGCCGCCACGACCCAGCGGGCCGAGCACCTCGCGCAGCGACCGGGCGTGCTGGGCCGCGAGCACCTCGGTCGGCGCGAGCATCACCGCCTGCCTCCCGGAATCCAGCACCTGCAGCATGGCCCGCAGGGCGACCACGGTCTTGCCGGAGCCGACCTCGCCCTGCAGCAGCCGGTTCATCGGATGGATGGTGGCCAGATCGGTGGCGATGATCTCGCCGACGAGTTGCTGGCCGACCGTCAAGGCAAACGGCAGGTTCCGGTCGAACTCGTCCAGCAGTCCGCCGTCGATCCGCGGGCACGGTTCGGCCGGGAAGTTCCGCGCGTCGGCGCGACGGTTGGCCAGCACCAGCTGGATCGCCAGGGCCTCGTCGTAGCGCAACCGGCGCAGCGCGGCCTCCAGGTGTTCCTGGGTTCGCGGCCGGTGGATGTCGCGCAGCGCGGTGCCGAAATCGACCAGGCCATGCCTGGCAAGCAGCACCTCAGGCACCGGATCGACGACGTCGCCGAGCACGTCGAGCACCGTCCGGATGCAGCGCTGTACCAGCGCCTGGGTCAGCCCCTCGACCAGCGGATACACCGGGATCACCCCACCGGGGAACGACTCGATGACCTCGATCGCCGACGCGCCCTTGTCCTTCTCACCATGGCCGTTGGCGGTCTCCACCCCCGATCCGAGCCCTGTTCCGACTCCCCCGATGTTCCCCCGGCCGTCGTCGAGGATGGCGACCGAGGGCGAGCTCATCTGCAGCTTCCCGTTGAACAGACTGACCTTGCCGGAGAACATCGCGTCGGCGCCCGGGCGCAGCTGCTTGGACCAGTGCCGCTGGTTGAAGAAGGTGCAGGTGAGTTTGCGGTGGCTGTCCGCGATCACGATGTTGGTGATGTGGCTGACGCCGCGTTTGCCGCCCGCGCGGGCGCGGTTGCGGGCGGACCCCAGTTCGCGCTCCTCGATGGTGACCACCTTGGCCCACACCGTCGCCCGCTCGCCGACGACCAACTCGGCCAGATCGGTGAGCTTGCCGCGCTGGTCGTACTTGCGGGGGTAGTAGCGGAGCAGATCACCGACCGTGCGGACCTCTATCCGCTCGGCCAGCTTCGCGGCGGTTCGTCCGCCGACAACCCTGTCCAAGGTGCTGGTCAGGTCGACCTTGTCCATTGCGCCCTCCGCCGGCAAGAAGCTGTCGGTCCATCTTGACGTCCCACCCCGACACTCCGCCGTCGGCACGCCAGCACCACTCAGCAGGCCGACTGGGACAGCGTGCGACCGGTGTGAATGCCCTGGTGTCAGCCGCGGTCGGAGATCTGCAGGTCGAAGGCCGTGCCGTAGGCGTAGGCCTGCCCGACCACCTCCCCCGGACGATCCGTGTGCACATGGAACGTGTACCAGGACCCGTCGCCGGATACCCAGACCGCGACCTCATCGGCCAGTCCACGCAATTCGGCGGCGAGGGCGCGGGCACTGCCCGGCTCCACCCCGATCTGGAAGGTGATCTCGGCCGGGAACGAATGACCCGCGTTCTCCCCCGGCCCTGCCCCGCAACTGGCCGGTTCGGCGGCCGGCTCGGGCTCCCGGGTGACGTGCTCCAGAGCCACCAGCAGCAGCCCGACCAGCGCCCGGACCCGGTAGTCCGCCTGCTCCTGGGCGTTCTCCGGCAGACCCACCCGCCAGCCACGGGCGACGCCCGCGGCGGCACCGGCGATCTGATGCAGTTCGGCGCCGTCGACGACCAGTTCCGCGGCGCTGACCCCGGCGAGTCGGGCCGACTCGGCCGCCGTCGGTTCCGCCGCGCCGGACGGCCCGGCCGGCCGGTAGGCGGTGGAGACGGACTCGCTGTACAGCGCGGCCGCTCCCGCGTTCAGGCCGGCGACCAGCGCCAAGGATCCCGGATCGCCGATCGGCTCGCCGCCGGTGGCCACCACCGCGTCCGCCCCGGCCAACGTGCGGCGCGTCTCGGCGACACCCGCAGCGACCGCACCCAGATAGCTCTGCAGCATCCGCGCCGCGAGCTCGGTCGTCCGGATGCCACTCGATTCCTGACGGAATTCCTGGGTGGGGTAGTGGCTGGATTCCTCGGTGGACTGGTCGATCGCGGCCCGCAGCTGCCGCCTGCCATCGACGATCACGGTGGATTCCTCGTCGGTGGGACGGATCCCCCACAACGGCATCAGGGGTTTGTCTGAGTCCAGGGCACGGCCGAACCAGAGGTCGACCAACTCGGCGTCGAAGGACGTCATGGCGTCCATGGTGCACCCGCCGGTGCGAATGGCCGAGCCTGCGTGCACCCCCGCGGGCCTTCGCGGCGCGGACCCACCCGGCCGGAAATCCAGGGGAACGGGCGGGAATCGAGCGGGAATTTGGTGCCGCGCGTGCGGGTCAGTACCCTGGTGAGGTTGCCCGGCGCACGCCGGGCCTTCTCAAGCTTGCTCTGGTCGGCCCCGGTGGTCGATCGCACTACATCGATAGGGGTGTTCGGCGTGGCTGCCGTGTGTGACGTGTGTGGCAAGGGTCCCGGTTTCGGGATGAACGTATCCCACTCCCATCGCCGGACCCATCGTCGGTGGGACCCGAACATCCAGCCGGTGCGGGCGCAGGTCGCACCCGGCACCGTCCGGAAGCTGAACGTCTGCACCTCGTGCCTGAAGGCCGGCAAGGTCGTGCGCGGCTGAGGTTCGTATGGTGGTCTGTTCGAGCGCGGCGGACCTGAAGCGCAAAGGCGGCTCCCCATGGGGGGCCGCCTTTGCGCTTCAGGGACTGCGCGCCCTACCTCACCGGGTTCATGATCACCAAGATGGGACCCACCGCGGCCACCACCACCGCGCACCGTCCCGTGTTGGTGATCATCACCGGCACACGGTGCGGGTCGACCCGCCGGCAGGCTCACGTCACTCCCATTGGCACCAGCTCGCCGCAGCCCACTCAGGCCGGGTCGGCGAGCCTCCACATCCACCCGTGGGTGTCGGGCAGGTGCCCGTACTGCAGCGCGGTCAACTCGTCACGCAGCTTCAGGGTGACCGGGCCGGCCTGCCCGCTGTTGATCTCGAACGCGCCTTCGGCGTGCTTCACCGAGCCCACCGGGGTGATCACCGCCGCGGTGCCGCAGGCGAAAACCTCGGTGAGCTCGCCGCTGTCCGCCTTCTTGGCCCACTCGTCGGTGGAGATGCGCCGTTCGGTTGCCGGGTGGCCCAGATCCCGGCTGAGCGTCAGCAGGGAATCTCGGGTGACCCCGGGCAGCAGTGATCCGGACAGCTCCGGCGTGACGATCTCCGCGTTCGGCCCGGAGCCGAAGACGAAGAACAGGTTCATCCCGCCCATCTCCTCGACCCAGCGCCGTTCCACCGCGTCCAGCCAGACGACCTGGTCGCAGCCCTTCTCCGCCGCCTGCGCCTGCGCGGCCAGGGATGCCGCGTAGTTGCCTCCGGTCTTGGCGGCGCCGGTCCCGCCGGGCGCTGCGCGCACGTACTCGGTGGACCACCAGACGCTGACCGGCGTGACGCCGCCCGCGAAGTACGCACCCGCCGGGGAGGCGATGAGGCAGTACACGTAGCTCGACGAGGGACGCACGCCAAGGCCCACCTCGGTGGCGAACACGAACGGCCGCAAGTACAACGACGCCTCGCCGCCTCCCGCCGGGACCCACGCCCGGTCAACGTCGATGAGTTCGCGCAGGGACTGCAGGAACAGCTCCTCCGGCAGCCGCGGCATGCCGAGCCGGTCGGCGGAACGGGCCATCCGGGCGGCGTTCTGGTCGGGCCGGAAGGAGGCGATCGACCCGTCCGGCTGGGTGTAGGCCTTGAGCCCCTCGAAGATCTCCTGGCCGTAGTGCAGCACCATGGTCGCCGGATCGAGGGTGAACGGGCCGTACGGCACCACCCTCGGGTCGTACCATCCGGTGCCCGCCTGGTAATCGATGACGACCATATGGTCGGTCATGAAGCGGCCGAAACCCGGTGCGGCATGGATCTCGGCGAGCCTGCCGGCACCGATCGGAGCCGGATGGGGCTCGCGTCTGAAGGTGGCCGGCTCGGGTCCGGAGGTGGCGGGCGCGGTCGTCATGCCACCAGGATATCCCGATACTAGGACGTCCAAGTATCGGGTATTTGTGAGCCGCCAATCCAGCACCGGCCGGGCGCGCGGCGACGGAATCCGAAGGGCCCTATCGCACGTGGGAAGGTACGAAAGGCGGCTTCACGACGCGGACTCGCATCCGCCGTCCGCGCACGTCGACCGCGATCTCGTCGTTCTCGCTCACCCCGGCGGTGGTGTCGATCAGCGCCAGCCCGATCCCCTGGCCCAGGGTCGGCGAGAAGGTCCCCGAGGTGGTCTCGCCGACCCGCTTTCCGTCGGCGTCCAGCACGCCGAGGTGCCCGCGCAGCACACCACGGTCCAGCGCCAGCAGTCCCCACAACGACCGGGCCGGCCCGGTCTGCTTCTCCGCCAGCAGGGCATCCCGGCCGAAGAACGTCGGCTTCCGCCAGCCGACCGCCCAGCCCGCCCGCGCCTGCACCGGGCTGATCTGCGGGCTCAGATCCTGCCCGTGCAACGCGTACCCCATCTCGGTACGGAGGGTGTCCCGCGCCCCCAGCCCGGCCGGCCGGCCGCCGCGCAGGCCCGCCTCGTGCAGCAGCGCGTCCCACACCACCGGCGCGGCATCCCAGGCCGGCAGCAGTTCGTAGCCGTGCTCGCCGGTGTAGCCGGTGCGGCACAACCGCACCTGCTGGCCTTCGAAATCCGCGTCAACCCACGCCATGTAGTCAAGGGCGGTGGGTAGCCCGAGGGACTCGACGACCTCCGCCGCGGCGGGTCCTTGAACGGCGATCACGCCGAAATCCCTGTGCCGGTTCACCACCGACACCTCCGGTGGCGCCGCCGTGGCCAGGGCCTGCACCACCGCAGCGGTGTTGGCCGCGTTCGGCACCAGGAACACCTCGTCATCGGACACCAGATACGCGATCAGGTCGTCGATGACGCCGCCGGATTCGTTGCAGCACATGGTGTATTGCGCCTGGCCCGGTGCGATCCGGGACAGGTCCGCGGTCAGTCTGTCGTTGACGAACCGAGCAGCGCCCGGACCGGTCACCGAGGCCTTGCCCAGGTGGGACACGTCGAACACGCCAACCGCAGTGCGCACCGCGGTGTGCTCGGCCACCACCCCCGCCCCCGCGTAGGAGATCGGCATGTCCCAGCCACCGAAGGCGCCCATCGTCGCGCCCAGGGCCACGTGCCGGGTGTGCATCGGTGAGTGCAGCAGGGATTCCTCGGTCGAGCCGGGGTCGTCGGTCGGATCAGCCATGATCCAGACCGTAACCCCCGCCGCGTACGCCTGCGCGGGCCTACTACCGTGCAGTGTCCGAGCACGACTGGCCGACCACCAGTGTCCGGTCGCGACCGTCCGGTCACGATCGTTCGATCAGCACCATTGCCGAGGAGCGCCCCCACCCATGACGCGACTGAGTCTGTCCATTGCCTCACCGAGCACCACCACGGCCGAGGCTCTCGTGCTGGGCGTGTACCAGGGCAAGGACGGGCCCGTCGCAGCTGATCCGGCGTTCGACGCGGCGGTGCCGGCGCTGGCACTGGCCGGCGCCGGCGGTAGCCCGGGCACGGTGACCACCATTCCGGCCGCCGGGCTGGTCAGTGCCGAGCGGATCATCGGCGTCGGGCTGGGTCGGCCGCCGGCCGAGGCCGACACGGCGCAGGAGAGCGCCGCCCATCGCGAGCGGGTGCGCCAGGCGGCCGGCGCGGCATCGCGGTCCGCGGCCGGTCAGAACAAGGTGGTCTCCACGTTGTCGCTGATCGACCTGGGCGCGGCCGCCGAGGGGCATCTGCTGGGCGCCTACGTCTTCGACACCTACAAGGCCGTCGGCCAGCCGCCCGTCGGTCAGCTAGTGCTCAGCGTGCCGTCCGCGGACAAGAGTGCCAAGGCCGAGCTGCGTCGAGCCGAGATCACCGTCGCGGCAGTCGCTTTCGCCCGCAGCCTGGTGAACTCGGCACCCAACGACCTGCCCCCCGCGGTGTTCGCCGACCGTGCTGCCGCGGCGGCCCGCGAGGCGGGGATGACGGTCCAGGTGCTGGACGAGAAGGAGCTGGCCAAGGGCGGCTACGGCGGCATCCTGGGCGTCGGGTCCGGCTCGTCCCGTCCGCCCCGGCTGATCCGGATCAGCTACAGCCCGGCCGGTGCGAAGGCCTCGGTCGCGCTGGTCGGCAAGGGCATCACCTTCGACTCGGGCGGCCTGTCGATCAAGCCCGCGGCGAAGATGGATCAGATGACCAGCGACATGGCCGGAGCCGCCGCGGTCATCGCCACCGCGGTCGCCGCCGCGAAGCTGCAGCTGCCGATCGCGGTCACCGCCACCGCCGCGCTGGCCGAGAACCTCCCGTCCGGCACCGCTTACCGGCCCGGTGACGTGCTGCGGCACTACGGCGGCGCGAAGGGCAAGGGCACCGGGAAGACCGTGCACGTACTGAACACCGACGCCGAGGGTCGCCTGGTGCTGGCCGACGCGATCGTGCGGGCCTGCGAGGACAACCCCGACTACCTGCTGGAGACCGCCACGCTGACCGGTGCCCAGATAGTGGCACTGGGCAACCGGACCATGGGCGTGATGGGCTCACCCGCACTCCGGGACCGGGTGGCCGAACTCGCCCGCGAGGTGGGCGAGGGCGGCTGGGCGATGCCGCTGCCCGAGCATCTGCGGGAGGGTCTGGACTCGCCGCTGGCCGACCTGGCGAACATCGCCGGCGAGCCAGGTGGCGGGATGCTCGTCGCGGGGCACTACCTGGCGGCGTTCGTGCCCGACGGCCTTGATTGGGCCCACTTGGACGTCGCCGGGCCCGCCTTCAACGGCGGCAAGGCGTACGGCTACACCGGCCCCGGCGGTACCGGTGTTCCGGTCCGGACGCTGCTCGCTGTGCTGCAGGACATCGCCGCCCGCTGACGGGCCGGTGCGCCGGTCAACCTGTCAGCGGTCGGGCGCGTCGCCGAGCGCGTCGCGTTGGGCGCGTTCACGCAGGATGTTCTGCCGCCGGGAGTAGTCCCGCATCCGCTGTGGGTACCCGACCACGGTGGCGTCGTAGATCGGCAGTGAGTTGTCGTGGGCGAACTCGCGCGCCGCCTTCGGCGAGGCTATCCGTCGCCTGGTGAACTCCCCGTCGTGCGCCACCAGCACGACGCTGGTCTCGGTGACGGCCGTCTTCGGTTCCACGTAGATCTCCACGCCGCGCCGCAGCGATGCCCACAAGGCCAGCTCGTCCGTCACCGCCTTGCGTCCGGACCGCTTGGGACGCGCCGGTCCGCGTCGCAACCAGGAGAACATTCCCATGACCTCTATCGCCGCCTACTCCGTGTTTCCTACTCCGTGTTTTCCTCCCGGGCTCGGGCGTCTCGATCAGCCATCGGCGAACAGCTGCATCCGTTGGTATCGAGAATCCCGCGACCGGCGTTGACCGCCAGTGTTCCCGATCCGGGCCCTGACAGTCGGTCGATCGCCGAGGGACGAGCGGATGAGTTGTTGATCGGTGGCCCATCAGTCGTTGATCCGATGCTGATCACCCGAGCCTCGGACGGGAACAGGACGGCTGGGCGCACCGTCGTCCAACAGGTGCTCCGTGGGGTTCCGTTTCGGTTCCGCCCAGGGTTCCGCGTGGGCAGGGACGACGCGGCTCCGCAGGGCGCCGGGACGCGGAGGATGCCAAGATGGACAACGCGCCGGACCGGGCGGGTGCGACGCATCACATCCGTCCGCCCAGCGGAACCCAGCCGTGTCACCAACCCGATCCCGCAAGCCCGATCCACCCAGCCCGATCCCCCGGCCCGAACTCGCAAGGCCGATCCCGCAACAGAGTCACAGCGAACCGAGGAGCAGTCATCCGATGAGCGATACCAACGTCGATCTGGTCGTTCTCGGCGGGGGGTCCGGCGGATACGCCGCGGCCCTGCGCGCCGCCGAGCTTGGCTCGTCGGTGGTCCTGATCGAGAAGGAAAAGGTCGGCGGCACCTGCCTGCACTGGGGCTGCGTTCCGGCCAAGACCCTGCTGCACGCCGCGGAGGTCGCGGACGAGGCCAAGGACGGGCCGTCCATCGGCGTCACCACCACCTTCACCGGTGTCGACGTACCAGCCCTGCTCAAGTACAAGGACGGCATCATCAACCGGCTCTACAAGGGCCTCACCGGTCTGGTGAAGTCCCGCGGCGTCCAAACGGTGGTCGGTGAAGGCAAGTTCATCGGACCCAACACCGTGGTGGTCGGCGGCGACCGGTTTATCGGCAAGGACGTCGTGCTGGCCACGGGCTCCTACTCCCGGACATTGCCGGGGCTGGAGATCGAGGGCCGGGTGATCAACTCCACCCAGGGCTTGAGCCTGGAGTGGGTGCCGCAGACGGCCATCGTGCTGGGCGGCGGCGTCATCGGGGTCGAGTTCGCCTCGACCTGGGCGTCCTTCGGCACCAAGGTGACGATCGTCGAGGCGCTGCCGACACTGGTTCCGCTGGAGGACCCCTGGGCCGCCAAACTGCTGGAGCGCGCGTTCCGCAAGCGCAAGATCGATTTCAAGACGGGCGTCCGCTTCCAGGGCGTCAAACAGGACGACTCCGGAGTGACGGTGAGCCTGGAGGACGGCACCACGCTGACCGCCGACCTGCTGCTCGTCGCGGTCGGCCGCGGGCCCTACACGGCCGGATGCGGCTACGAAGAGGCCGGCATCACCATGGAGCGCGGGTGGGTGACCACCGACGAGCGCCTGCACACCAACCTGCCGCACGTCTACGCCGTCGGCGACATCGTGCCGGGCCTGCAACTGGCGCACCGCGGCTTCCAGCAGGGCATCTTCGTGGCCGAGGAGATCGCGGGCCTGAACCCAAGGGTGATCCCGGACGCGGAGATCCCCAAGATCACCTACTGCGACCCCAATGTCGCCTCCGTCGGTCTCACCGAGGCGAAAGCCAAGGAGGTGCACGGTGATTCGTCGATCGAGACCTACGTCTACGACCTCGGCGGGAACGGCAAGTCGCAGATCCTGAAGACCGCGGGCGGGGTCAAGCTGGTCCGGGTCAAGGACGGCCCGATCGTCGGCATGCACCTGGTCGGCGCCCGGGTCGGCGAACTGCTCGGCGAGGCCCAGCTGATCGTCGGCTGGGAGGCGCACCCCGAGGACGTCGCGCCCTACCTGCACGGTCACCCGTCGCAGTACGAGGCGGTCGGCGAGGCGATCCTCGCGCTGGCCGGAAAGCCGCTGCACGTCCACGACTGAGGTTCCCGGTTTGTTCTCCGCCGTCTTCCTCCGCACCCCCATTCACCCGGCTCGCTGAACCACCCAGCCGCCCCGAACCCGCTACCCGAGTCCACGACACCCGGTTACAGGCAGGAGATTCACCTCATGTCCCACTCCGTCCAGATGCCGGCTCTCGGTGAGAGCGTCACAGAGGGCACCGTCACCCGCTGGCTGAAGGCCGTCGGCGAAGAGGTCGCGGTCGACGAGCCATTGCTCGAGGTCTCGACGGACAAGGTCGACACCGAGATCCCGTCCCCGTACGCGGGTGTGCTCGAGAAGATCATCGTCGGCGAGGACGAGACCGCTGAGGTGGGCGCCGAACTCGGCGTGATCGGCGACGGGTCAGGGTCATCGGGCGACGGGGGCAGCGGCGCGGTCGGCGGCGGCAGCGGCGACCTTCCGCCGGACGCCGAAGGCGCACCGGAACCGTCAGTTGAGCCAGAGGCGGTGCCCGCCGCTCAGTCCTCGGCCCCCGCCGAGGCACCCTCCACGGACACCGACGCGCCGGCCGAGAAGCCGACCGCCGGCACCGGCGGCTCCACCGGGTCCGGGACCTCGGTGACGCTGCCGGAGATGGGCGAGTCGGTCACCGAGGGCACCGTCACCCGTTGGCTCAAGGCGGTCGGTGACGAGGTCGCGGTCGACGAACCGCTGGTCGAGGTGTCCACCGACAAGGTCGACACCGAGATCCCCTCCCCCGTCGCCGGCACCCTGCTGGAGATCAGCGTCGGCGAGGACGAGACCATCCAGGTCGGTGGCCAACTCGCGGTGATCGGCAAGGCGGGCGCCGCGCCGGCCGCTGCCCCGGCACCCGAGCCGGCCCCCGAACCGGCCAAGCCCGCGGCCCCGCCGGCCGCACCCGCCCAGGCCGCTCCGCCCACTCCCCCGACCCCGGCGGCACCACCGGCTCCGGCGGCCGCTCCGGCGGCCGCTCCGGCCCCCGCCGCGCAGGCCATCCCGCCCGCGAAGGTGCCCGAGGGCACCTATGTCACTCCGGTGATCCGCAAGCTCGCCGCGGACAGCGGGGTCGACCTGTCGGCGGTGAAGGGCACCGGGGTCGGCGGACGGATCCGCCGCGAGGATGTCGTCGCGGCCGCGGAAGCCGCCAAGGCAGCCGCCGCGGCACCGGCACCGGCAGCCCCTGCCCCGGCTGGGGCTGCCTCAGCGGCCCCTTCCGCGCCGGCTGCCAGCGGCGCGCCCAAGCCCGACGCCGCGGCCAGCGTGCTGATCGGGACGACCGCCAAGCTGCCGCGCATCCGGCAGTCCATCGCCAAGAACATGAAGTTCGGCCTGGACACGGCCGCGCAGCTGACCACGGTGATCGAGGTCGACGTCACCAGGATCGCGCAGCTGCGGGCCAAGGCCAAGGCGGGGTTCGCCGCCCGCGAGAGCGTCAACCTCTCGTTCCTGCCGTTCTTCGTCAAGGCCGCGATCGAGGCCATGAAGGCCTACCCGGTGATCAACTCGACACTGTCCGAAGACGTCAAGGAGATCACTTATCACGGCAGCGTCAACCTGGGCATCGCGGTGGACACGCCGCGCGGGCTGATCGTCCCGGTCATCAAGGGCGCGGACGACCTGAACATCGGCGGCCTGGCGCGGAAGATCGCCGACCTGGCCAAGCGCACCAGGGAGAACAAGATCGGTCCGGACGAGCTGTCCGGCGGCACCTTCACCATCACGAACAGCGGTTCGGTAGGCGCGCTGTTCGACACCCCGATCTTCGTGCCGCCGCAATCGGCGATCCTGGGTACCGGCGCCATCGTCAAGAGGCCGATGGTGATCACCGACGCCGATGGCAACGACGTGATCGCGATCCGGTCGATGGCCTACCTGGCGATGTC